>CAZQJU010000123.1:0-10564 GCA_964593185.1 uncultured Roseivirgaceae bacterium | reverse complement strand
GAAAAAGCGCTTATTGTTCAGAGACAGGACTATATGGATCAGTTGACTTTAGCGATTTGGAAGAAACCAGGAAGCAAAAGGTAAATGCCACAGATAACTTGAACGTATGCTACGTGATGGTGTCCTTATCTCCAATGAGTTGGACGTGCACCCATTACGTACAAAGGTGAACAATTGGATTAGATACTGCAGTAGGTGGATCAAGTCAGTCAACTCTTGTTGAGTGACCTTCAACGATGCTCACGTATGCATTGGCTTGAAAAATTGAAGGGTGTCGTTTTCGTGAAGAAAATGATCATTAACTAACCATCCTTAGGACTTCATGGTTAGTAAGCTTTCCGTAAATGAAAGAGAAACTAAGTAAGTTGAAATGATTCCAATTCTTCAGGCCAAATCAGTAACTAAAAGTAGCGATGAACAACGCACGCTGTTATCGTCTATATCCCTGGAAGTCCGGGATAATGAGCGATTAGCGATTGTGGGGGAGACGGGCTCCGGTAAATCCACCTTACTTAAGTCCCTTGGAGGCTTAGCAGAAATTGATCGTGGAGAAGTACTTTTTAGAGGAGAGAAAGTGGAGGGACCGGAAGAGAAGTTGGTCGCCGGCCATGCGCAGATAAGTTACCTTTCTCAGCATTTTGAACTGCCCAAATTCATAACGGTGAGGGATTTTCTTAGCCGCAAGGAGATCATTCGGGTGGAAGACCCGGAGCAGATCTATCGTGCGTGCAGCGTACAACATTTACTTGACCGCGAAACACGCGCACTATCAGGAGGCGAAAAGCAGCGTGTTGCACTGACCAAAGAGCTGTTAAAAGCCCCGGAAGTGTTGCTTTTGGATGAACCATTTTCTAACCTGGACTTTAACCACAAAAGAATCATCCGGGATGTTCTGGAAGAGATAGAGAATGACCTTCATGTAACGGTCATTCTTGTGGCCCATGATCCCAAGGACGTCTTGTCCTGGGCTGATCGGGTTATGGTGTTACGAAAAGGGGAGGTCGTGCAACTGGACAAGCCGGATTCAATTTTCGAAAGACCCGTGGACGAGTATGTGGCAAGTTTATTTGGTCCCTACTCGATCTTATCCGCTGGCCCTAAGATAAAAGGGATGCTGGCAGACCACCATACAATCGACAAGCAGGTTTTTCTACGCCCACATGATATTGCCATTGGCGCTAATTCAAAGGGAATGCAAGGAAAGGTGTTGAAAGTTCGATACTACGGTGGATACGATCAGTTACTAATCCAGTCAGAGTTTGGTACGCTGCTTGCGAACGCCATTGTAGGCCAATATGCAGAAGGTCAGGAGATCACCTTTTCTTTAAACAAGTAAGGAGAGGTTATCTTTGTGAGGTATAACCAATTAGTCATGCGATCTCTCTATATTACTCTGCTTTTAGTTCTTTATGCCTGTACACCAGCTACACAAGAATTGGATACTCACAAAGAATACACATTTTTAGCCCTCGGAGATTCATATACTATCGGTGAATCTGTGCTTGAAAATGAAAGATGGCCAGCGCAGCTTTCTGCTAAGTTATTGGAGGATTCCATTCACCTCAAGCCCACCATTGTGGCCAAAACGGGCTGGACAACCGATGAGTTGATGTCGGGTATCGTGAAAGCTGAGGTTGAAGACCAATACGATTTGGTAAGCCTGCTGATTGGAGTCAATAATCAGTATCGGGGATATGACGAAGATCAGTATGAGAAGGAGTTTAAGGTACTGCTAGATCAGGCCATTGAGTTTGCTGGGGGGAATAACCATCACGTCTTCGTCGTTTCAATACCGGATTATGGCATCACACCATTTGTGGACAATAGAGGACTTGATCGCGAGAAGATTGGGCATGAGTTGGACAGTTACAATGCCATTGCGCAGAAAATAGCAACGCTGCGAGACATTTCATTTATTGATATAACACCCATCTCTCGAATGGCCGCAGATGATCCTGAACTGATTGCAGAAGACGGACTTCATCCATCCGGTAAAATGTATCAACAATGGGTTGAAGAAATGTATCAGCAGGTTTACGCGAACCTTTCTTCCAGATAATCTACTAAAAGTTCAATTTTGTCGTTGTTACATCGGTATATTGGAAAATAGACCTATTTTTGGTCCAAATCCTAGGTTGTCACCAGATCTCTATGAGGAGAATCTACTTTTTGTTATGTGTCCTTGGCATCTTCTCCTGCCAGGATAAGGTTATTTGCCCTGCTTTTCAGAGTACCTATATATTGGATGACTCCACTCGAAATGCCTATTTCTCCTACGTTTGGCAATTGGATGAACCTACACGGATGCAATTCCTGGCACAGCAAGATACTACCTCAACTGCAACGCAGGATTCGATTAGCCCTGCTGGTGTAGGCAGACCTCAGACAGATTACTACGCGTATGCAGGTGAAAAGGTAGTGCCTTGGCGGGTATCCAAAAGGACAAAATACGGCATCGTAAAACCTGTGTTCATGCCGATTAAAAAGTATCGAATGCGTACAGCCCCGATGGAAAACGTGCTGAGGCCGAAGCCGGAACCGACCGCTGTAGATGCTAATTTTGTGGTTGATGCAAGGCCTGATTCCATCGCCACAGATTCGCTAAGCCTGGCTGCTACCGATACACTCAGCATTGAGTCATTTGCAGTAGAAGAGGAAGAGAAAAAAGAAACCAGGTTTCTGTACGGGTATGATCCGTCGGACAATTTCAATGTGGAGCAGCAATACTACAACAAATACTTTTCGTCCAGGTTGATTGACAATCGGCCGGAGCCAAAGCCAGCGCCTGTGATTCCCGATTCTACCCAATCCGACTCCACATCTGCCAAAAAATCCCTGTTTAAAGGGCTGTTTGGTGGCAAAAAGAAGACACAAGCTTCTGACTCGGTAGCAACCGCGCCTCCAGTGGAGGAAGCACCCTCGGAAGAATCCGGAAATGAGTGATCAACCACTTGTATCGGTTGTCCTTCCTTTCCATAATGCCCCAAATCTTCACATTGCAATCGAGAGCATTCTTGCGCAAACCCACTCGCTTTTTGAGTTAATTCTCGTGGATAACAACGGGACTGAAGCGTCCGGAGAGATTGCTGAAGGCTACGCCAAAGAGGATAGGGTCAGGCTAATAAAAGAGCCACAACAAGGTGTCGTTTTTGCCATGAATCAAGGGATAAGGAACGCGCAAGGCTCTTTCGTCGCACGAATGGATGCCGATGATTTTTCCTTTCCGGATCGACTTGAATCTCAGCTACGCGCTTTTGCCCTCGATCCTGAACTTGGCGTAGTTTCCGGAGGAGTGGAGTACCATGGAGCTGCTGAATTTGAAGGATTCAGGCAGT
The DNA here is from genome assembly GCA_964593185.1 of uncultured Roseivirgaceae bacterium. Classification (GTDB taxonomy): domain Bacteria; phylum Bacteroidota; class Bacteroidia; order Cytophagales; family Cyclobacteriaceae; genus Ekhidna. The sequence goes on along the minus strand of CAZQJU010000123.1, from coordinate 7,229 downwards.
ATGTGGCCTGGTTGAATCAAATCAGAACGAACTACGAGATCTCTTTGAATCAATTTGTGGAGTTCCCGCTCGTAAATCCGTCGTTAATGTTTCGAAGTAGTCTTTTTCGACGTTTTGGAGTCTATGAGGAAGGTGATTTTCCTGAAGATTATGCATTTTTCCTTCGATTGCAACAGCATGGAGTGAAGATGCAAAAAGTAAGCAACACAGTTCTCCGATGGTCGGATTCACCAGGTCGATTGACTCGTGTGGATCAAAGGTATTCGACGGATGCATTTTTTCGCGTCAAAGCAGAGTATTTAGCTGTGTGGCTCAAGGAAAAGAACCCACATCATCCGGATATTTTGGTCTGGGGTGCAGGGAGGCTTTCAAGAAAACGAAGTGCGTACTTAAAAGACTTTGAGATAAAGATCACAGGCTATATCGATGTGGTGCAAAAAAAAGACCGCATTCATTTTGAGCAGATTCCACCGAAAGAAACATGTTTTATTGTTTCATACGTTGCCAATCGAGGCGCTAGAGAGGAGATACGTTCTTTCCTGGTGGCCAAGGGCTTTCAAGAAGGTACGCATTTCATCTTGGCTTCCTAAAAGTGCTTTGGAAGTGATTCACTACACATTTTCTCAAAAAGAAAGGCTAATATTTTTAGCAATTAATAATATTTACTAAATTTAGCATCAAAAGAGGAGCATGGAGATTGCAAAAGACTTGATTCTAGATGATTACTATAAGTTGAAGATAACGTCAAAGAAATTGACATCCGGAAGATTTCAGGTCAAGTTTTTTGCTACGATTAAGGAAGACAAGGAGCTGTACGGCTACTTGTTGGTGGAGGCCTCCGAAACGTTGAAGTCTGTGATCAATAAAATTAGAAAGCGGTTGAAAATACTGGACAGAACGCACGAGTACCAGCATTTCCACTTGTATGATATTGGTAAGAAGACACAAGATGAACCCAATTTTTTGATTTTTGAATAATGGCATTGATACCAAATAACATCAAGTTTCTTCGTAAGAAGAATGGTTTTACACAAGAGACCTTTGCCCAGGCGCTGGGAATCAATCGACCTTCCGTAGGTGCCTACGAAGAAGGTAGGGCAGACCCTCGTTTGACAACGCTCTCGAAAATGGCAGAGCTCTTCAGTGTTTCAGTTGATGAGCTCATCAACGATGATCTGACCACGGAAAATCGTGTGCCCAGGTCCAACGTCAAGGTTCTAGCCGTGACGGTCGACGATGCCAATGAGGAATTCATTGAATTGGTCCCAACCAAAGCCGCAGCAGGCTACACCTCTGGTTATGCGGATCGAGAGTATTTAACCGATCTGCCACGTTTTCATCTTCCTGTACTGCCAAAAGGAGGTACGTATCGGGCCTTTGAGATAGATGGAGACTCCATGTTACCCATTGTCTCAGGTAGTATCATCGTTGGAAAATATGTAGAACAGCTGCAAGGGATAAGGAATGGAAATACCTACGTCCTGGTGACGCGGTCTGAGGGAGTGGTGTACAAGCGTGTTTTTAACTACATCGCCGAAAAAGGCAAGCTGTTCCTCGTGTCAGATAATCAAGCCTACAGCGCCTACGAGTTAAATCCTGAAGATGTCATTGAGATTTGGGAAGCTAAGGCTTATATATCGGTAGAGTTTCCAGATCAGGGGGCTTCCAGAGAACTCAACATGGAACAATTGGTCAGCATGATCGGTGACCTTAGGCAAGATGTAGAGAATCTAAAAAAGCACTCCTAAGTATCCATTCGGGTTGACGCATTGCCTAATTTTGAGGCAATGAAGGGATCTTACCCACTACTCTTGTTGATTGTTTTGCTAGGTTGTGTGAACAGGCAGCCGAGCGAAATTTTTGTTCCTGATTACGATCCCAATTTGTATCTGGATGCACTTGCACAAGTAGACAAGAAGCTAGAAAGCCAGCCCACCAACTACAAGCTCTTAGAACAAAAACTCTACTACTGCCAAAAGGCCGGATGGCCAGGTTCATGTGCACAGGCACTGGAAAAGGTCGAGTCGGTGAAGGGTATGGATGCAAAGCTCTTCCAGAATTACCTTCAGTTTTACGATGTCAATCAGCTTGCTTCAGACCTGATAGCTTTGGTAGAGGATTGGCGCTCACAATTTGCGCTTACGTTGGAACAGCAACAATGGTATGTGAAGGCATTGGTCAAGGAATCAAAAAGAACAGAGGCTCGAGCAGAACTGCACTATTTCTTAAATGAATTCAAAGGAGTGTCAACGTACGAGTTTGGCGCTCAGCAGTATCTCAAATTAGGTGATACACTTCGTGCAATGTATCATCTCAGCAAGGTTCGAAAGATCGATGAGGGAAGGTCATCGATGTTGCAGTACGGAAAACTACTATTTAAGCGAGGGTACACTTCGCGTGGAATCGAAGTTTTGCAGGGTTATCATGCCGAAGACGCAAAGAATCAACACCTTTCCTTGACGTTGGCTTCGTTCTATGAAAACAATGGATACTTTGGGTTAGCACGGAAGGCAGTAGAAGAAGTATCCCCTTCAGATTCGATTCATTTCTATCTTTCAAGTCTCTACCAGCGTGACGGATTATTAGATTCAGCCATTGCACAGCTGGACTCCGTCCTTGTTAAAAATCCCAGTCAGTATCGGGCACTAAAAAGGAAAGGATTCTTGTATCAGCAAAAAGGGTGGCTGACTACCTCCTTGCAGGCGTATGAGCAAGCCTATAAAATGGACACGACAGACACAGCAATTAGCATTCAAATTGAAGTTATCCGACGAAAAATCGCATATTTGCAGCGCCGAAAATTTGAGGAGAATAAAACTCCATTGTTACAACTAGAATCGAAAAAAATAGAGAACGAATGAGTGATCAAATCACCATCACATTGCCAGACGGTTCCAAGAGGAAATATGACCAGGGTGTTACGGCCTTGGATGTGGCTTTGAGCATTAGTGAAGGTCTGGCCCGCAATGTTTTGGCAGCCAAGGTGGACGGAGAAGTACAAGACGCGTTTAGATCCCTGGAAAAAGACGTCACCTTGCAACTCCTGACCTGGAATGACGCAGAAGGTAAGAATACGCTTTGGCATTCGTCAGCTCATTTGTTAGCGGAAGCATTGGAAGCCCTCTATCCGGGTGTCAAATTGGGAATAGGCCCACCAATTGAAAATGGGTTCTACTACGACGTAGATTTCGGAGACCAACAGTTCGATGCCGAGAATTTAAAAGCGCTGGAAGACAAAATGCTGGAGTTAGCGCGTGAAAAGAACGAATACGTTCGAAAGGAAATCTCGAAATCGGATGCTGTGGCTTACTATCAGGAAAAAGGAGATGAGTACAAGTTAGAGTTGCTGGAGGACCTGGAAGATGGCCACATTACGTTCTATACGCAAGGAAACTTCACAGACCTGTGCCGAGGGCCTCATATTCCAAACACGGGATTTATCAAAGCGGCAAAGATTTTGAATGTTGCAGGAGCGTACTGGCGGGGTGACGAAAACAGAAAACAGTTGACTCGACTCTATGGGATCACATTCCCAAAACAAAAAGAGTTAAAAGAGCACCTCGAGCTATTGGAACAAGCGAAACTGAGAGATCATCGAAAGATCGGAAAGGAGCTTGAACTGTTCACGTTCTCGGAGAAAGTAGGAAAGGGCTTGCCACTGTGGTTGCCAAAAGGTGCGGTTTTGCGAGAACGTTTGGAGAATTTCATGCGTAAAGCGCAACTGAGAGCTGGTTACGATCAGGTGGTTTCTCCACACATCGGAAGTAAAGAACTCTATGTGACGTCAGGGCATTACGCGAAATACGGGGAAGATTCATTCCAGCCGATTCACACGCCTGCAGAGGACGAGGAGTTCTTACTAAAACCCATGAACTGCCCTCACCATTGTGAAATATATAAAGCCAAACCTCGATCCTACAAGGATTTGCCTATTCGGTATGCTGAGTTTGGCACCGTATACCGGTACGAGCAAAGCGGTGAACTACACGGATTGACGCGTGTTAGAGGGTTTACGCAAGATGATGCACACATCTTTTGTAGAAATGATCAGGTTAAATCAGAGTTTGCAAAGGTGATTGATTTGGTCTTGCATGTATTTCGGTCACTTGGCTTCGCTGAGTTTACCGCACAGGTATCACTGCGTGACCCTAAAACCCCCGAAAAGTACATTGGCAAAGAGGAAAACTGGGAGCGAGCAGAGCGTGAAATCCAGGAAGTAGCGGACGAAAAGGAGCTTGATACCGTAGTTGAATACGGTGAAGCAGCCTTTTATGGACCCAAGCTAGACTTCATGGTAAAGGACGCCCTGGGTAGAAAATGGCAGTTGGGTACCATTCAGGTGGATTACAGCCTTCCGGAGCGGTTCGAACTGGAATACATTGGAAGTGATAATCAAAAACACCAACCTGTGATGATCCATCGGGCACCATTTGGTTCGATGGAACGTTTCATTGCCATATTGATTGAAAATTGTGCCGGTGAATTTCCACTCTGGCTTGCACCTGAGCAGATCGCAATCCTGCCGATTTCTGAGAAGTTCCATGAATATGCACATGATGTGTTTTTGCAAATGCAGGAAAGTGATATACGAGGGTTCATTGACGAAAGAGATGAGAAGATCGGGAAGAAAATCCGAGATGCAGAGGTTAAAAAGATCCCTTATATGCTGATTGTTGGCGAAAAAGAGCAGGAAAACAAGGCGGTTGCAGTACGTCAACACGGTCAAGGAGATATCGGAACCATGAAAAGTACCGAATTTATAGCCTTTTTCCAGGATAAAGTGGCTGATCAGATTGGATAAGGTTTGATAAGCTGCAAATTATCCCGATATTTGCGCACTATTTTCAGATGTTCAACGAAAACAAAGGAGTACAATCGCTAAACTAAGAAAGAGAGGTCCTTCAAGAGTACGACAAGAAGAGCCTTATAAGGTAAATGGTAAGATAACAGCGCAGCGGGTAAGAGTTGTAGGAGACAATGTGAAGGTGGACGTGTATCCACTTAGTCAGGCACTTAAGATTGCCGAAGAACAAAGTTTAGATTTGGTTGAAATTTCACCAAAGGCGGATCCGCCTGTATGTAAGGTGATAGATTATTCCAAGTTTAAGTACGAACAGAAGAAAAAGCAGAAGGAAATCAAGGCAAAGGCTCAAAAGACGGTTGTGAAGGAGATTCGCTTTGGGCCCAATACAGATGACCATGATTTCAACTTTAAGTTGAATCATGCAAAGAAGTTCTTGACAGACGGAGCAAAGGTCAAAGCCTACGTTCATTTCTATGGACGTACGATCGTATTTAAAGATCGCGGTGAGATCTTGTTGCTGAAGTTTGCACAAGCCTTGGAAGAGTTTGGCAAGGTGGAGCAACTTCCAAAAATGGAAGGAAAGCGGATGAATTTGTTCATTGCGCCGAAGACAGTAAAGAAGTAAATAAGTTAAAGTTAGAAATAGGAAATGCCGAAATTGAAAACAAACTCCAGTGCTAAAAAGCGATTTAAGCTTACGGGAACTGGTAAAATCAAACGAAAGCATGCATTCAAAAACCACATTTTGACTAAGAAGGAGACGAAGCAAAAAAGGAATCTTCGTCACTTCACAGTTGTGGACAAGGCAGATGAGAAGAACATCAAGGCCTTATTGAATTTGTAGTGAGTAGTTAAAGTGGCTCAGGTGAGCTGCAGGTTAAATGTTAAACCCGATTATTGGTTGAAAGAATCCTAGAGAAGGATCACCAATCGTCAAAAATCAAACAAAATGAGATCAGTAAATCATGTTGCTTCCAGGGCGAAGCGAAAAAAAATGATGAAAAATGCCAAAGGATACTTTGGCAGAAGAAAAAATGTCTGGACGGTTTCCAAAAACGCAATTGAAAAAGGATGGACCTACGCGTACCGTGACAGAAAAGCGAAGAAAAGAGAGTTTAGAGCACTTTGGATTCAACGAATCAACGCAGGTGCGCGAGAGCATGGATTGTCTTATTCACAGTTCATGGGCAAGCTTGCGGCTGCCGGTATCGAAATCAACAGAAAAGCCTTGGCTGATTTGGCCATGAATGAGCCGAAAGCATTTAAAGCAATCGTTGATAAAGTAAAGTAAGTGCCGTTCGCTCCCAAAAGGAGTGAGGTAAAATAGTATGAAAGGGAGCCAATGGCTCCCTTTTTCTTGTCATACACAACAAGATTCAGTGCTCTTAGCTGGGTTAATCAACTCTTCACCTCAAAATAGAGCATTGCGTGATCTGAAAAGTCCTCGATCCATTGGTCTGGGTCGGGCGCAGTATTCCAACCATCAACTAAGATCGGAGCACCACCTTGATCTTGAAGTTCAATGTTGTCAGTTGCAAAAACGTGATCAAGGTCAGCAGGAGGGTAGGTCCCGTTTGTACCATTGAAGTACGTATGTGCGTGTGTCTTGCTGAGCGCGCTCATTTTGTAGCTGCTACTCTTGACCATTTTATTCATACGTTGGATCTCCTCAGCAGAAGTAATGTCCTTGCTGCCAAAACTGTAGTTCATCCCCATAGTGTTGAGGTCGCCGAGTGCAATGAACTTAGGATTTTCGCTTGCTCTGTTGAGTGCCTTTTTTAAGCTACGGACTTTATTCCACATAAAGTCACGCAATCCCCATCCGTACGGGTCTCTCATGCTTTTTAAGTGTAAAAACAGCACCGAGTAGACTTGATTTTGTACTGATACTGTGACCAAGGCACCGGGTCTCAAATAGGGGTTACTCGCTTTAAATTCTGTTTTTTGTGTAATAAAGGTGTTTAAAGTGTTCTTTGTTCCTATAAGTATTTCCTGACTTTGCCTTCCTTCGGTGATAAAGAAACTGTAATCAGAAAATCGCTGGCTGAACTCTGAAAAGATCTCCTTTCCCGAAACTTCATAGATCGCCATGATATCCGGACGCTTTGCTTCGATTGCCTGGGCTATACGTGTTACCCTAGCCTCCGCGTTTGCTTTGTTTTTGTCTTTACCGAAATGTTCCACATTCCAGGAAAGAATTGAAAATAGTGTTGCCATAATCGTAGAGAATTAAATTATTGATTTGCGGGAAACTTTATCCCTAACCTAAGTTCACTAGCGATTAGACACTATCCAATACCCATTTTTGGGTATTCTTTTGTACTATAAAAAGAAACTCATTAGATTATTTCTAGATACGGTATTCCGTTCTTCGAAAAATTAGCAGATGATAATTACTGCGTAATATTTTCAGAAATGATCCACC
>CAZQJU010000122.1:0-10706 GCA_964593185.1 uncultured Roseivirgaceae bacterium | reverse complement strand
ACTGCCAATGAAGGAAGCATGGTCAGAAGCGTATCCTTTAGGTACCACTTCTTAAGCTCCCCTTTGAGCAACGTTCTATGCATAATCGGCTGGCTGATGATAAAGTAACCAATATTCAACGTAGCCCAGATAATGGCCGCGCCGAGTGCCTCAAACATGGAAGTCAAGACAAACAACGAAGGTACCAATACCACGGCTGCAATGGAGTTTTGGTAAATGGTAAACTTCGTCCATCCATGCGAGATGAGCAGATAGTATGGCATCACCATCAAGGAGTTGAACATACTTCCGATTGTCAGAAGCCCTGCAACTAGATACGTGTTTTCAGTGGTAGAAGCATCGCCTGTCCACAGCATCAATATCTCATAGGAAAAGAAGATCAGGATAAAGCTGATTGGAAAAATCAGTGCCGCGGCAATGGCGCTGGAGTTGTGGTATATTTTCTTTAATTCAACGGTGTCTCCTTTCTTGACCAATGCTGAAAGTCTTGGGAAGAAAGCCGAGCAAACCGGACTAATAATCATGGTGATTGCTGAGGGGAGCGCTAGTGCCAAAGTATAGTAGCCATATGCTGAGAGGGACAGCAGCTTACTCAAAAGCACCTTATCAACGTGCGACAAGAAGAAGGTAACCAAGCTGATCCCAGTCATTCCAGCAGCGAATTTGGAGACACTTTTAAGCTGGTCTTTGGAGAAGATGCGTCGGGATTTCGACTTGGGAAGATTGCTCCATAGGGCCCATCGCATCAGGAAGACATGTAAAAAGCTGGTACCTGCTTGCCAGGCAAAAAAAGCTGTGATCGTAGGAGAGATGTAAGATAAGACGAGCAACGCACCTACAGACCTTACCGTTGTCATGACGATCAAGATGGTATTGTTGACCACCAATTTTTCCAGGCCGGTCAGCCCATGATTGTAATAGTTGATCGGCCACTGAAAGACCAGTACACCCCCCATGAGCAAAACAGCATTGCGAACCGTATCGGCTGAAAGTTCTTCAACATTCACCCAATGAACGGCAATCAAGCCGGACAGTACAGCCACCAATAAGCCGATGACAATTCCCACAGACCAATAGATACTTTCCAGAGAAAAAGTCAGGTTTCGAATATTATCCGCATTGGGATTTTCAACCGCCCGATATCCAGCCAGTTCTCTGTTGATGGTCGTACCTAGCCCAAGATCCAGGATGCTGAATGAACCCACAAGCATCGCAAAAAATCCAATCAGTCCATACGATTCAATTCCCAGATACTTGATATACAAGGGAACCAAAATGATATTGATAATGGCACCCCATGTTTTACCAAAAAGGTTAAAAACAACATTCTTCTTAAGGGATGACACGTACGTTAGTTGGTGTTATTAATTAGCTAATCCTTTTCAGGTATCCTTCCGGTGCAACAGAAATAAGTAGCTTATTGTCAATCTGTTTGTCAATCTCAAAGTTTGAATTCTGCTCCAGGAACTTCCAGACAGCGGTCTTTGCGTTGTCCCCTTTGTCCCATGCGCGGTCATACATTCCCGCAGGCATGTCCTCAATGATGGTATCAAAAACGACCAGATAGGATCCCAACGTAACAAATTGGTTGTAAAGTTCCAGCTCTTCCAAAACATGCTCATGGGTGTGATTGCTGTCCAGCAACACCAATACGGTCTCTTTGCCTTCCGCCTCTTGCTTGACTTTATCAATCATTTCCAAATCCACTGAAGAGCCCTGAATCATCTTAATTCGCTTAAACATTGGGTGCTTTTCAATCTCTGCTTTGTTATGCGCTCTGATATCGATGTCCACACCAAGTACTTCTCCTTTGCCGATAAGCTCCAGGAGCGACGCATAGTAGATGAGTGAGCCTCCATGGGCAATCCCGGTCTCGATGATGAGGTCAGGTTTTAAATCCCAGATAATCTCTTGCATGGCAATCATATCCTGCGGATACTGAATGATCGGCCTTCCCATCCATGAAAAGTTGTAAGAGTACATATCTCTATTTGAGACCACGTTGAAATCATGTGCGGCCTTTTTCAGTTCGCCGTTCTCACCGAAGGACGCAACACGGTCTCGTCTCTCTTCTTCGAATTGTTTGATTGGATCACTCATATGCTTTTACTACAGGGTTACTTGTTTATTGATTTTAGTTTGGTATTGTCTCCCCAAAATTCCATGGGCTCGAAATCAGGGTATGGATAATAGCCTAAATTCAGTTCTATGTTTGCTCGTCTTTTCTTCACGTGCTGCCGCACCAACTCTTCCACGGTGATGGGTTCATTGCTGCAACAGTTTATAATTCCGGTCACTTTCTTTTGCAAAGAAATAGAAACTATGTGATTCGCGACCTCTTCGACGGGAAGGTAGTCACGTACTTGCTTCCCCCCGCTCATATTAAACTGTGACTCGTTGTTGTCAATTGCTTGATCCAATTGAGAAAGCAATGATTTTGGGTTTTGACCTTCGCCATACATGTAAAATAGACGTACCCACTTTAAGTCAAAGTGAACTTCCCGCTTCAGCTCTTCGAGAAACACTCTCAGGGAGTTTTTTGCAATGGCATATGGATTGGCAGGCTCAGGAAGTTGGTCTTCTCTCAAGGCTCCTTCCTTCATTCCGTATTCGAAGCAAGTTCCCGTGATCGTAACATCTGAAAGTCCATTTGAGACGAGATTCTTAATGAAATGATATTGGTAAAACAGATTCTCTTCAATGTGAAAAAGCGACTTATAATTGGGGAGGCCGGCCCAGGCTAAGTGAATTACTTTGTCGGGAAATTCGAATTTTTTGACAAGGTTTTCATTTGGCATAGCAGAAAGATCATGCTCCACGAAGGTGGCCTTTCTGTTCCATTTCATTGCTTCTGCTTGCTGCGCATCGTTACTGCTTGCAATCACCTCACAACCGTCATCAAGCAATCTCTGCACCACATGATGGCCAATAAAGCCTGTCGCACCTGTTACCAGTATCTTCATCGCTTTACTCAATCGATGATCTCAAATTTTGGAACGGGTACCGCAAACTTTCCGCCCCACTCGCGGATGTAGCTCAATTGATTCGTTATCTCCTCTTTTAAGTTCCAGGGCAAAATGATGACATAGTCTGGCTTTTCTTCCTTGATACTGGATTCATCGACAATGGGTATATGACTTCCGGGCATGTATTTATCTTGTTTATGGGGGTTTGCATCCACCACAAACTTTATAAAATCACCTTTTACACCGCAGTAGTTCAACAGCGTGTTCCCCTTCGCTGCAGCCCCATACCCGACCACAGTCTTCCCCTTTTCCGATGCCTCATTGAGAAATCTTAGGAGGTCGTTCTTGATGGTGTTGATTTTACTTTGAAAGCCTTCGTAGTACTCAATCGTATCCATCCCAACCGATTTCTCAAGATCCAAGAGACGCTCAACATTTCCGGTGACTTCCTTAGAATCATCTTCTTTATGTTTAGCAAAAATCCGTAAAGAGCCACCATGGGTCGGAATTTCCTCTACGTCAAAAAGTTGAAGTCCATGTGCTTCAAAGATTTGCTTAACGGTAGTAAAGGATAGATAAGAAAAATGCTCATGGTAAATGGTATCAAATTGATTGTTTTTAACCAGTTGGTAGAGGTGTGGGAATTCCATAGTGATCACCCCCTTAGGATTCAAGATCACCTTCATGCCGCCAACAAAGTCATTGATATCAGGCACATGTGCCAAAACATTGTTTCCTAGGAGCAAATCCGCCTTTGTCCCTTCGGAGGTTAGTTTTGAAGCCAGAGGTACTCCAAAAAAGTCCACGACCGTCTCGATGCCCTTTCCTTGGGCGACCTCCGCTGTATTGGCGGTAGGTTCTATGCCGAGTACCTTGACCCCTTTTTCTTTAAAGTACTGTAGCAGATAGCCATCATTGGAGGCTACTTCCACTGCCAGTGAATCTTGATCAAATCCAAACCGATCGATCATCATCTCGGTGTACCGCTTTGAGTGTGCCAACCAGCTGCTGGAGAAAGAAGAGAAGTAAGCATAGTCACTGCTGAAGATCTCTGATGATTTGTAGTATTCATCTACTTGCACAAGGTAGCAGTTGGTGCACACCAGCACCTTCAGTGGATAAAACACCTCCGGTTCATTAAGCTGCTTCTTCGTGAGGTACGAATTCGAAGGCGGACTGTTAACTAAGTCAGCGAATACATTTTGAACGGGGTATTTACAAAAACGACAATTCATAACTTATATTCCTTGGAAATTAGGCTGTAAAAAAGGATGTTCCCTGTCTCTGTTAGAGATGCTACTTACGGGAAGTGGCCAATCAATCGCGATCCTAGGATCTTGATAATTTAATCCGGCTTCCGCTTCAGGTTTGTAAAATTCCGAGTGGCAATATACGAGCTGAGCATCGTCCGACAGGGTTTGGAAACCGTGGGCAAACCCTTTTGGTATATAGATCATCTTGTGATTAGATTCCGAGAGTTCCACCTGAAGGTACTGCAAAAATGTGGAGGATCCACTCCTTAGATCCACAATGACGTCAGCTACGGCGCCTTTGACACAACGAATTAACTTGATTTCGCCAAATGGAGGGTTTTGGTAATGCATCCCTCTAATAGTGCCTTTCTTGGTATTGTAGGATTGGTTCATCTGAACAAATTCTCCCGAATGACCAATCTGCTCAAATTCCTCTTTACAGAAAGTCCTGGCGAATGCTCCTCTGGAATCTTCGAAGAGCTCAAGATCTATTAAATGACTGCCTTTCAGTTGCGTTTCGGTGAAAATCATTCGCTTGATGGAATAAACAAAAGTGAATATGGATCTGCTACGCTCATTTCGTATCCTTTTGAATCATCTTAGCGAGAAAAGAAACAATCTGTTTCTCCGTAAACGCTGCGACATCCTCTCCTTGGTAAAAGTGCTTGTACCAGTCAATCGTCCACGTGACTGTTTCTTCGGCTCCCATGGTGGGCCTCCATCCCAACATCTCCATCGTATTTGAAATATCTAGTTTCAGCAATCCGGCTTCGTGCGGTGCGTTGTGTTCAGACAAGATTTTGTATGCCCCTCCTCCCCAAGCTTCTATCGCAAGCTCAACCATCTTCACGACCGGAATAGCATCGTTTGCGAGTGGACCGAAGTTGAAAGGGGAACCAAAGGCGACCGGATCCTTGGTAAGGGCTTCTGCAAGCATGAGGTAGCCGACAAGCGGCTCCAGCACATGCTGCCATGGTCGAAGTGAGTCGGGATTCCTGACAATCAGTTCTTCGTTTGTGCCAAAAGCCTTGGCCAGATCCGGAATGAGTCTATTTTCTGACCAGTCTCCTCCTCCGATGACATTCCCTGCACGAGTCACAGCAATTCCCTTTTGATGAGAGGGATACTCTTTGACATTAAAGAAGGAATTTCGGTAGGAAGCAATCACCAATTCTGCGCAGGCTTTTGATGCACTGTAGGGATCATATCCGCCCAACCGATCGCTTTCCCGATACGGATAGTGCCACTCCTGGTTTTCATACACCTTATCGGTAGTAATTAGTACTACAGAGCACGGTTTTTCAAGCAATCGAACCGCATCGAGCAAATTTGCTGTACCAATAGCATTCACTTCAAAGGTTTCGGACGGAATCTGATACGATCTTTTCACAAGTGGCTGAGCTGCAAAGTGAAATACAAAATCAGGCTTTGATTTTGTGACTGCATTTGTGAGTGCTTGAGGTTCCCGTAAATCAGAGATGACCGAGTCACAAAGATCATCGCCGGCAATCAGGTGATACAGATCCGTATCATGCTCAGGATCAAGCGCATAGCCTGTAACCTTAGCGTCAAGCAAATGAAGCATCTTGAGCATCCACGACCCTTTGAACCCCGTATGTCCTGTCAGGAAGACATTCTTTCCAGCAAAGGTTTTCCGTAGTTGTTCTACCATACTTTCCATTGCGCTTCTCCCGATTCCCAAAGCTCTTCCAACTCAATCCTGTCCCGCATGGCATCCATGCATTTCCAGAATCCACTGTGTCTGTAAGCGGCCAGCTCGCCATTGTTTGCAATATCAATAAGTGGTCCCTTTTCCCATTGCACATCGTCTACCTCACCTTCCAGATAGTTGAAAATTGTAGGTTCCAACACAAAGAATCCACCATTGATCCAAATTCCATCACCATCTGGTTTTTCCTGAAATTGCTTCACAATTCCATCCGATCCTTGCTCAATGTTTCCATACCTGCCAGGTATTTGAATACTTGTCAGTGTCGCCTCTTTGCCATGGTCTTGGTGAAATTTCACCAGTGATCTTATGTCGAGATTGGAGACTCCGTCGCCGTAGGTAAGCATGAAGGTTTGACCATCTACATACTTACGGATGCGTTTGATCCTTCCGGCTGTATTGGTATGAAGGCCCGTATCGACCAGTGTGACCTTGAAGGATTCAGTATTTGCGAAATGTACATCCACCTTGTTTTTTTCCAGTTCGATGGTGACATCTGAATTATGCAGGTAGTAATTGAGAAAATACTCTTTGATCATCTGACCCTTATACCCAAGACAGATCACAAAATCATTGAAGCCATGGGCCTCATATATTTTCATTATATGCCAGATGATAGGTTTTCCTCCGATTTCTACCATCGGTTTAGGTCTGGCTTCCGTCTCCTCCATCAGTCTCGTTCCCAGACCACCTGCCAATATTACTGTCTTCATTTTGTAACTTCTATGGGTGTTGCATTTCGCGTGGCAAAGTTACATAAGATTAGGTCCTTTCGTTTCAATCCGTTCAATAGAAGCGAATCACCGATGACATCCCTTAGTTTTGCCTTCAACCTCACAGCTATGAAAAGAGCACTTTGTATTTTCCTGTTGCTTTTGTATTCTGATGTGATCAGTCAGATTTCCGCACCCGGAGATCATTTTAATCCGATCAACAAATCTGATTCTACTGTGCTCAATTTTTATGGCAGTATCAAAATACCTTCACGAAATGATTTTGCCTGGCAAGATCTCAACACCAAGATCTCGTACAATTCAGGATATGCCAGAAGCTACAATGATGGGCCTGTATGGACGGGAAAAGGCGCAACATTGGAAACACATGTTGGATTTCAAGGAAGACGTGGAAAGCTGTCTTATTCCTTTTATCCAGTCATCTTCTTTGCTCAAAACAGCTCATACGACCTTGTTCAGCAACGAGGCAACCTTGATCCGCTCAATTACCAACTCACCATCGGTGGAGGAATTGACTGGGTTCAAATGTACGGAGAGAGGGCGTTCCTAGCTTTTCATCCGGGACAAACCGAAATCAGGGTGGATTTAGGAAAATTTGTAGGTTCCCTTTCCACTCAAAACTATTCTTGGGGGCCTTCGCGATTTAATCCGATCATGATGAGCAGGCAAGCCGGAGGTTTTCCACATGTTAGGCTTGGGGTTAAACCCTTTGATTTCAGGGTAAGAGGATTTGATTTGGGGAGGCTAGAATACAACATGGTCTATGGGCTGCTGCAGGAGTCTGACCATTTTGACACAGATCCTGACAATGATCTTCGCTACTTTAATTCCTTCTCCTTGTCTTACGAGCCCTCCTTTCTTGACGGCTTCAAAATTGGGTTGAATAAAGTGCTCTATAAGCAAACGAGATATTTCGAAGTGGGAGACCTCATCTCCCCTTTTTACATTATTGACGATGGTATTGTTGACGAGGTGACACTCTCTGTCAATGACACCTTTGACCAGCTGGCATCCTTTACATTTGAATGGAATCTTAAGGAGGCGGACTTTAGAGGATTTGCTGAATATGCGGTGAATGATTTTTCAGGCATCATCTATATTGAGCCAGAGCATAGTCGCGCGATTACCATTGGCTTTGAGAAGAATATTGCCACCAAAAACGGAAAGACGGTCCATTTACTTTATGAGCATACCAACTTAACACGAAGTTCCTCTTTCTTGTATCGTCCGGAACCTCCCTACTACATTCACGGAGTCAATAGACAGGGCTATACGCATAATGGTCAGATTTTGGGCGCCGGCATTGGTCCCGGGGGTAACGCAGACAACTTGTTAATTGAAGTACAATCACAGGAAAAATCAGTGGGTTTGCTGTTCCAAAGAATCGAATCAAATAAGGATTGGTTTATTGTGAACATACAAGACAAAGAACGGCATGACCAGGAATACACGACGAGTTTCTTTTACCAGAAACAGCTGGAAAACTTTACCTTGTTTGGATCGTTTGCTATTAGTTATAATTTCAATCGATACTATCAGAACAATCAGGAAAATATCGCATTCTCCTTTGGCTCAAGATGGAAATTGACCAATGACTAAACTTGGAATTGATATTGTGGATCTGAGTGATCCTCAAATCCAGCGCAGAAATGAAAGAACGCTTCAACTGGTACTTTGCAACGAAGACATAACCCTGGAGCATCCAAATTTGTACTGGCTACTTTGGTCGGCTAAGGAGGCCGTTTTCAAATGTCACCGTGAAGCATTGAACTTTTCCCCTAAGCAAATACCCATTGCGCTGTCCGAAATTGACGGCGATATATCATTTACTTCCGAGGGTATTACCGGCAAGCTTGATGTAACAGATTCTTACATTGCAGCGATTTGCTCAGACCAGTTAGGCAACATAGCCTATGAAGTTTTTCGAACAGATAAGCCAAGTGATGGAACGCTTGTTCGGGACTACGTACTGGATTTTTTTCAACACAAAGACCCAGCCATCACCCTAGAGGCTGATGAGCTGAACTTACCAATTTTGGAACCTGGTAGTTTTCCACTGTCTATTTCACACCATTATCACTGGTCTGCATTTGCCTATCCGAGGGAGGTTAACTGACCAAAGCCCTCTATTTTTGCGCTATGCGAAAGAAAAATCTGATTGCGATATTTCTGCTGGTCTTCACGATGATGCTATCATCATTTGCGTTTTATACCTATCAAATTCTATACACTCCCAATATTTTGGTAGAAGGTCAGCCTCAAAGGATTGTCATTCCACACGGCATGACCTTCAAGGAATTTCAAAGGCAAATGAGTGACGAGCGTATCGTTAATGATGCTGTCTCGTTTGGTTTTCTTTCTAAACTAAAGGACCTGGATACGAACCTGAAGCCCGGATTGTACACACTTGAGGCGGATATGACAAATATTGAGCTCATTAACCTGCTTCGATCCGGTAGGCAGACACCGGTAAACCTTACCTTTTCAAATGCTCGACTGCTTTCTGCATTGCCACAAAAATTGACCCAGAATGTGGAAGCAGATTCTGCAGCGATGGCCGACTTATTGCTGAACGATACAACTGCATCTCATTATGGATTTGAGCAGCATACCTTTATCAGTATGTTCATACCCAACACCTATCAGGTGTATTGGACGGATTCCCCGAAACAGTTACTGGACAGAATGAGGCGGGAATACGATGCCTTTTGGACAGAAGATCGAAAGCAAAAGGCGATCGACCTGAACATGACCCAAACACAGGTTTCCACCCTGGCGTCTATCGTTCAGGGAGAAACCAACAAGACTGAGGAGGCTCCCACGGTGGCAGGCGTTTACATCAATCGACTTCGACGCGGCATCCCGCTGCAAGCTGATCCAACGTTGGTTTTTGCGATCGGCGACTTTTCGATTCGAAGGATTCTAAACAAGGACAAAGAATTTGAATCTCCCTACAATACGTACAAATACAGGGGTTTACCTCCTGGCCCAATCAATATGCCCTCAATTGCGTCGCTGGACGCCGTACTAAACTTCGAAGAGCACAGTTTTTTATACTTCTGTGCCAAGGAAGATTTTTCCGGTTACCACATCTTTGCCGAGACATTGAGCGAACACAATAGGAATGCTCGAAGATTTCAACGAGCTATGAATCAAAGGAGAATCTACAGATAAAGATGTACGCGTTTGAAACACATATTCGGGTTCGATACGCAGATACCGATAAGATGGGGTTTGCCTACTATGGAAATTATCCAAAGTACTATGAAATTGCCCGAGTGGAAGCATTTAGAGCCCTAAAGTACCCATACAAAGAAATGGAAGACGGAGGCGTGGGAATGCCAGTACTTGATTTGGGTATTAAATACCACCGGCCCGCCAAATATGATGACTTGCTGACCGTGAAAGTGATTGTTCCGGAAATGCCTCGCGCACGAATCAGATTTGAATACGAAGTCACCAATGAGTCCGGCGAGCTCATCAACACCGGCGAGACAACGCTTGCATTTATGCATCTGGAAACGGGAAGACCCGTGAAAATGCCTGAACGACTAAAAAATGCAATAGCACCATTTTTCAACTAGCAAAGCATCTCAAATGAGTAGTAAGAATATCGTAGAACGAATTAATGATGTGTACAAAAGCCTTGAGCGAAGAAAAATCATCGCCAAGACGCCCAACTACGTGTATGATTATCATGGGGACTACCCTAAGCTAAAACTCCTTGAAGACAATTATGAGGTCATTCGTAAGGAGTGCGAGAACATCTTGACATTCCATAACGACATCACGTATCTGGAGGAACTGATGAGTTATACCAAGGGCGGGATTCATGCCATCCAATGGAAGTCCTTCATGTTTAAGTCTGGTGTCTTTGTCAAGGAAAATTGTGAACTGTGCCCCAAGACCACTGAACTTATCAAACAGATACCCGGTGTTAGAACCGCTTTTTTTAGTATTCTGGGACCGGATCAATACATTACTCCGCACAAAGGCTACTATTACGGATTCATGCGATACCACC
>CAZQJU010000121.1:0-10739 GCA_964593185.1 uncultured Roseivirgaceae bacterium | reverse complement strand
GTAGAGTTTTCCAGTTGCTCTATCCCTTTCCAGTATGTTTTCGTTTCTTTCATGCTTTCTCTCAGGTCAGCTTAGTTGAATTAATAATGACACTTTGCACATTCCAAACCTCCGATGTCTTCCACTTTCATTGGGTCCTTGCTCTGTTCCGAATGCAGTTTCACTAGCTTATCATAGTATTCGTTTCCGGCAGCATTGACATTGGTTTCCCTGTGGCAATTGATACACCAGCCCATGGTTAAGCTTGAGTATTGATAAACAACCTCCATCTCTTCTATTGGTCCGTGACAGGTCTCGCATTCCAATTCCGCAACATTGACATGTTGTGCGTGATTGAAGTAAGCTAGGTCAGGCAAGTTGTGTATTCTCACCCATTCGATGGGCTTTGTATCTGTACCATATGTTTTGGTATCAGGATCGTAGTCGATCGCCGCATAAATCTTTTGAATCTCCTCAGATTCGGTCTTTACCTGGGTATGGCAATTCATACAAATGTTTGGAGAGGGAATATTCGCAGATTTGGATTTTCTAACCCCGGTGTGGCAATATTGACAATCAATTTCATATTGACCGGCATGCAGCTTGTGAGAAAACGCAATAGGCTGGGTTGGTTGATAGCCTTGTTGAACACCGATGGTAAAGGCGCCATCGATCAAAGTTTTTAATACGATGATGGTCACTATGAAAACGACTGATCCAATAAACGAATTGCTTTTGACGAGGTCTCCAATCGTAAAACCTTGGTTTACAATATCTTCCCCTTCTTCGTCTAATTCTTTGTCTTTTAGATACTTAACAAGCGTTTGAATCGCAATCGCGAGTGCTACCAAGGCTAGGATCAAAATGATGATCAAGATGATAATGATCGCCAGTAAGTAAGAAGAAGATACACTATCACCAGATCCACCTCCTTCAGCAGTGGCTACAACGGCTTCCTCAATAGGAGGTCCTGCATCCGTTTCAGCTTTGATGTAAGCGATCAACTCCATCACCTGATCATCCGTGAATGGATAGGCTGGCATCACAGTTGGTTGGTATTCTTCCCACAAGGCGACGGCCTGTTCATCCCCTGCCGCAATCATTGCCTGGGAGTTCTTGATCCAGGAATTTAGCCAGTCGAGGGATCTTCGTTCATGCACCCCATTGAGCGCAGGCCCAAGACGGACTTCCCAGATTTGGTGACACTGTGTACAATTGGCTTTGAAAGCGGATTCTCCAGCAGAAATGACGGCTGGATCAGACGGAATCTCTTGTGCGAAGGACCCCGAAATCGCTAAACATCCCACCACAACGGCCAGGAGATTTCGGGTTAGATTCGATGTTGGTTTTTGCATGTATTTCGAGCGCTTGAAATCAAACGCCTACAAATGTAGCATGGGCCCATTGTTTTTCAAAGATCGGTTTTACACTTGACCAATACCCCATGTTATTGAATAAGCAACTAGCTAAAAATCAGCTATTTATAGACCTATTAAAAAAGGTTTAGGGTATTATTTAGAATAATTATAAATAAGTATATGACTATTGCTATTCTGGTAATTTGAACAGGTTACAATCTTCACCGAATATTATCCAAGTAGTCGTATAGAAGCTGGTGGATTGTTGGACGTACATTCAGTTGATACAAAGCCCGATTATTTCGTGATGGATACACGCGATTTGAAAGAAAGATAAAGATCAAGCCATTCTCAGGGTCAGCCCAGGTAAGTGTTCCTGTGTAACCAGCGTGTCCGTAGCTTCTCGGGTTGGCACTCTGCGCTACGCTACTTAGCGCTGGATCGTACCTCAACAACGGCTTGTCAAATCCTAGCCCTCTCCTATTCTCGAGATTGGGATACTGGGCCGTAGTAAACAAGTCAATTGTTTGAGGAGACAGCAACTGTACTGAATCGATCTTCCCTTCAGCGATGAGCAATTGCATGACCTTTGCCAGATCTTCTGCGTTGCTAAAGAGCCCAGCATTGCCTGAAATACCTTTCATCATAATCGCACCCTCATCGTGCACATTGCCGTGAATCAGCTGATTTCGAAAAAAGGTGTCTAGCTCTGTTGGCGGTATCCGTTCGAGGGGAAAATTTTCTGCAGGCTTATATCCGAAGGTAGGATTCTTTAGCGCTTGTAAAAATTGTGTTTGCAAATACGCTTCGTATTGGAGTCCTGTTGCCGTTTCAACGAGTTCGGGTACTAAGTAAAAAAATAGCCCTGAATACTTATAACGAGGGTTTTTCACAACGTCGGTTTTTCCTATCAGTCTCTTGATGCGCCTTTCGTAAAAGTCGTCCCTCAAGTAAAGTTGATCCGTAATTGCAAATTGATGATCCTCGTTTTGCTGTGCAACAATGTCTTTTTTGCGAAATGTCCCATCTTTCTTACGAATCACCTGATGATAAGGTATCCAGGGACGTAATCCCCCCTGGTGCGCCAATGCTTGTCGTAGGGTAACACGACCGAATTCCCCTCCGATATCGACGTATTTATTGATGGGATCATCAAGATGTATGAGTCCATCTTCGTATAGTTTCATCAGCGACAGTGTCGCCCCCGCGATCTTGGTGATCGATGCTAAATCATAGATGTCATCTTTGCGAGTCGAGCGGATAGAATCGTAGGTATGAAAACCATAGGATTTATGAAATAGCACACTATCTTCGCGAGCTGCATAAACAACACACCCCGGGAATGCTTCATGATTGATTGCTGCCTGAATAATGCTATCAATTTGCTTTTCAAGACCCAAATAGTGAAACGTATTTGTATTTGACGGTGAAGACTGCGCCATCGAAAAAGTGACAATGGCCAGCAAAAATTGATAAATGAACAAACGAAAAGAGTAGATCTTTTGTAGTATGCTAGATTCGCAAAACATGACCAGACCGAAGTATTTCATTATTGATTTTGACAGCACATTTACGCAAGTAGAAGCTTTGGATATTCTTGCCGAAATCTCCTTAAAAAAGAGTGAAGATAGGGATAAAGTTCTAGAGGAAATCAAGACAATCACAGATTTGGGAATGGATGGATCCATGTCCTTTCGAGAATCCCTCCTAAAACGATTGGAACTTTTAAAAGCACATCGGAACCATCTTGAAGAATTGGTTAACCGACTAAGCGGATATGTATCAAAGTCTTTTCAACGAAATCGAGATTTTATTTTTAATAACAAAGAGCACATTTTCATCGTCTCGAATGGTTTTAAGGACTTTATTGTTCCCATTGTACAGGAATACGGCATTGTAGCCGCCAATGTCTTTGCAAATGAATTTATCTATGACACCGAGGGAAATATCACAGGTTTTGATACGGAAAATGTACTCTCAGAAAGTGGTGGAAAACCAAAGCAAATAGAACAGCTTAAATTGGAAGGCGAAGTCTTTGTACTTGGAGATGGCTTCAATGATTACGAAATTCGAAAAGCCGGATTTGCCAATAAGTTTTACGCATTTACTGAAAATGTCCGTAGAGAAAAAGTGTTGAGTGAAGCAGATCACGAGGCACCAACATTGGAAGAATTTTTATTTACACAGAATTTGGAAAGAGCACATTCATATCCTAAGAACAGAATCAAAGTCCTACTACTGGAAAACATCCATCAGGATGCGATCGATAAGTTGAAGACGGAGGGTTACCAGGTAGAGGTCCATCCTGCTGGCATGACAGAGGAAGAACTTTCCGAAGCCATCAAAGACGTAAGTATTTTGGGCATTCGTTCCAAAACGCAGGTGACCGCTAAAGTCATTAAAGAAGCAAAACGATTGTTAGCTGTGGGAGCATTCTGTATCGGCACCAATCAAATCGACCTTGAGGCCTGCTTGAAGAAAGGAGTTGCTGTGTTCAATGCTCCTTTTTCTAACACACGGTCTGTCGTGGAGTTGGCCATTGCAGAGATTATCCTTTTGATGAGGAATCTACCTGACAAAATTCGCAGTATGCACGAAGGCAAATGGGATAAATCTGCTTCTGGAAGTTTCGAAATTCGGGGAAAAACACTGGGAATTATTGGTTATGGTAATATCGGCACGCAGCTGTCTGTAATTGCAGAAGCCATCGGTATGAACGTGCAGTATTATGATATTGAGGAAAAATTGGCCCTAGGTAATGCAAAACGTTGCCATTCACTAGACGTCTTATTGGAAACCTCTGATGTGATAAGCTTACATGTAGATGGTAGACCCGAAAACCATATGATCATAGGAGCCCCGCAATTTGATCGAATGAAAGACGGAGTCGTGTTCATCAACCTTAGTCGTGGTCATGTGGTAGATGTGGAAGCGCTGTCAACCAATATTCAAAGTGGGAAAATCCATGGAGCAAGTGTCGATGTATTTCCGGAAGAGCCTCTGAGTAACTCGCATCCGTTTGAATCTTCTTTAAAAGGGCTGAAAAATACCATTCTCACACCTCATATCGGTGGGAGTACCCTGGAGGCGCAAGAAAACATTGCTGACTTTGTTCCTGGAAAGATCATGGAATATATCAACACCGGTTCTACAACAAACAGCGTGAATTTCCCAAACATCACCCTTCCGGCGCTTCGAAAGGCACATCGCTTCATTCACATCCATAAGAACGAGCCAGGAGTGTTAGCGGAGATTAACAATATTCTTGCGAAGCACGGAAGTAACATCATCGGTCAATATTTGAAGACCAATGAAACCATAGGGTACGTGATTACGGATATTGACAAAAGGTACAATGAGGACGTGGTCAAAGAATTGAAAGAAGCTGAAGGCACCATTCGATTCAGGGTTCTTTATTGAGTTTGTATTATTTTTGAATTAAGTACCACCAGAATCAACGGCTTCCAAAAGCCAGGAATTAAAAACATATGAGCTACACGCTTACTTGGCAAAACCTTACTTCGCTCGAGCAACTCGAACAGATCATTGAAGAATCGCGCGTGAAGCCCGCACTTATCTTCAAGCATCGTGTTTCTGCTGAGGAGAGTGATCAGGCTAAAAAACGGATGGAAGAGGAATGGTCAATTCCGGAAGATCAGTTGGTTTGCTACATCATCGATGTAATGGAAGACAAGGAAATTGCTTCTGAGGTAAGTGAGTTCGCAGGTATTCCAAATGCATTTCCACAGGTTTTACTGTTCGCAGACGGTGTTGCCATGTACGATGAATCTCATGAGATGATCAACGTCAAAAAGATCAAGTTGGCACTGAAGATTATTAATCGTACCTTTAGATGGATGGAAACCCGAGTTTGACACCCATTATTTCTCGCTCCTAGCTAATTTTGCGCTTCAAATTACCAAGCGCATCGCTATGTCTAATAAGATCTACTTTACTCCAGGGCCCTCACAATTATTTTATAGCTTCCAGGATCACTTCAAAAAAGCCATAGCAGAAGATGTTCCCAGTATTTCTCATCGCAGTGCACAGTTCATCAAGATTGTCGAAGAATCCACAGCGTATCTCAGGCATCTACTAGGATTGCCTGATGACTATCATCTTTTCTTTTTGAATTCAGCGAATGAGTCTTGGGATCGAATCGTTCAGAATTTAGTCATCAAATCTTCGCATCACTTTGCAAACGGGTCTTTTAGTAAGAAATTCTTCGATTTTGCCGTCCAACATGGTATGCAGAGTACCGTACAGCAAGCAGCAGATGGCGACAATTTTCAAGATTTCACCATCCCTGAGTCTGCAGAGTTGATAGGGATTTGCAAAAATGAAACCAGTGTTGGATTCACCTCTACGGAGGAAGAAATTGCAAAACTCCGAAATGACAATCCCACCAAGCTGATCGCGCTAGACGTAGTAAGCGCCGCTCCTGCAATGCCTATCGACTTTTCCAAGGTAGACACGGCGTATTTATCTGTTCAAAAAGCATTTGGAATGCCCGCGGGTCTCGGCCTTTGGATCGCAAATGATCGCTGTGTAGAAAAAGCAATTCAAAAATCAGCGCAAACCTCAGTTGGCTCCTACCGGACCCTACCAAACCTCAAAAAGTTTGCGCTGAAACATCAGACACCCGAAACACCAAATATGTTATTCATTTACATTCTCGGCAGAATTGCCAAGGATCTGATTGATTACGGGGTCAAAAGGATGCAAAATGACACCACTTACAAGGCAACGCTGGTTAACCAAACTATTGAACAACACCCTTCATTGACCCATTTTGTCACTTCGAAGGCGCATCGATCTACTTCCACCATTGTTGCCACTGCCCAAAACCAGGAAAGCTTCATTTCACAGCTCAGCAACAAAGGACTCGTATTAGGTAAGGGATATGGACCTCACAAGGACAAACACATTCGAATTGCGAACTTCCCGACACACTCCAAAGAATCCGTGGAACTGCTTTGCGATATCTTAAGTAAGATAGAATAATATTTGGTCAGTTATTCAATTTTAGGAGCTGACGCATATTTTATTCTTTTCAACAAAGTCTTGAACAAAATTTATTTGTTAGACGTTTGAATATTGTCGATTAAATAAATAACTTCTCGACTTAACTTTGCATCCAAAATAGATACGGAATTGGCGTTACCATTAGAAAAAGTTATCGTTTGTCTTGATTATTCCAGCAAGGATCCGGAATTAATCGAAAATGCATGTAGGTTGTGTGAAATTGCAGAAACCACCGAGATGATTTTCCTCAATATCATCAAAGACTTCAATCTTCCGGAACAAATGAAGAAGGAGTTTCCCGATTTGCTTGGTAAAGCAATGGACGAGCGAAAGAAGGAACTGGAGGATCTGGTAAACGAGCATTTCACACTTGATCTAAAAAAGACGCTAGTCGTTAAGCAGGGCAGCATTTCGAAGGAAATCTTGAACGTTGCAACACACGTCAAATCCGACCTCATTATCATGGGTAAGAACAAAGAGAGCGATTCTGTCCTGACCACACGTGTAGCCAGAAGGTCTCCATGCAATCTGCTATCTGTTCCACAAAATGTACGTCTTAAGTTTGACGAAGTGCTCATCCCTGTCGACTTCTCTGACTACTCTGAGTTGTCCCTGAATAGGATCATCGCATTGACAGAAAACACGGATTCCACGATCTATCTGCACAATGTGATTTCGGTGCCGAGTAGTTATCGTTATTCTGGAAAGTCCTACGAGGAGTTTGCAGAGATCATCCAAGGTCATGCACAAAAGGACCTGGACCTACTAACGAAGAAAATTAAGGTGAACGGGCAGCAGCTTACTCCCCTGTTTACCATAGAGCATGGCGAAAACGTCATCGATCTAATTTGGTCTGAATCCAAGAAAAAGAAGGTGGACCTTATTGTAATGGGCGCTAAGGGAAGAACGTCTACCTCGGCCATATTCATAGGTAGTAAAGCAGAACGGATGATTCGGGTGAATGAGACCATTCCCCTTATGATCATTCGAAAGAAGGGCGCAATGGCAGGGATTTTGGAAACACTGAAAGAAAAGCTGGATTAGGCCTAGCCTTCTCGAAGTTTGTCCAGCAATTTATTGAGCATCAGGGCCTCCTGTTCGTCCAACTTTTTGGTTCGATCTTCATAAGCTTTGAGCTGTCCATCAAGTTGAGCAAGTAGTTTAAGTCCTTCCTCTGAAATGTAGACATCGACGGCTCTTCGGTCATTTTTGCATTGTTTCCGGGTAACCAGTCCTTTTTGTTCCAGTCGATCAACAATCCTGGAAGCATTCGAACTTTTGTCGAGCATTCGATCAATCAATAAGTTGACTGTGGATGGATTGGGATGTTGACCTCGTAGAATGCGCAAAATGTTGAATTGAGGTGTCGTTAGTCCGGACTCCTTGAACACCTCTTGATGTCGCTGGTGCAACCACGAACTCGTATAGATTATATTGATTACCGATTTTGAATATTCGCTAGAAAACTTCTCCTGCTTGATTTCTTCTGCAATTCCCATGGACTTTCACTTTATACAAATACATTTAATGTAACAACATTAGAAAATTATAGTTGCATTCAATTAAATTTTTTTGCTGATTAAACCTTCTTCTATCTTTAACATCTAAGCAGTGTACTTACCTGAATCCCTTGGAAGAGCTAATTATTGAAAAGATAAAAGATGAGGCTACCCGAAACTACGGGTTTAACTTGCTCGTGAGGGAATATCAGGAACGTGTCTACTGGCATGTGCGAAAAATGGTCATCGATCACGACGATGCAGATGACCTTGTGCAGGAGATTTTTGTGAAAGTTTGGAAAAATCTAGGTTCTTTTCGTGAGGACGCCAAGCTGTTTACCTGGATCTATCGAATTGCGACGAATGAGTGCCTAACCTTCCTAAAAAAGAAGAAGAGAAAGTTCTTTGTTCCAATTCACGATGTGCAAGCTGAGCTTTCTTCAAAATTGGAGAACGAGCCTGGTGTTAGTGGTGATGAAATCCAGCTGAAGTTACAGAAGGCGTTGTTGACATTGCCGGATAAGCAGCGGATGGTTTTCAACATGAAGTATTTTGACGATTTGAAATTCAAAGAGATCTCTGAGATCACAAAAACCAGTGAAGGTGCCTTAAAAGCAAATTATCACCATGCAGTAAAAAAAATTGAAGAATTTATCAAAACCGATTAAACCTTTTGAAGCAGAACAACTCTAATAAAAAGATGTCATGCAAAAGAAACTAGACGACATATTGAAAAAACCGGACTTCAAAGTACCCGATGGCTACTTTGATGACCTTCCAATGAAAATACAGCAGCGTATTGAGCTGGAACGTCCTGCCAAAAGGGAGGCAATGTTGCCAACCTGGTCGCTCGCGATGGCTACCGCAATGATTGTTGTCATCGGATTTGTGTCTCTCCTTAACATGGAGAAAAACAATGTAGAGGAGCTGCTGGCAGATGTTTCCGAAGTAGATCTCGTGGCTTACATTGAAGGATTTGATCTGGATACCTATGATATTGCAGCCACATTTCCGGAAACCACCAATGCCTTGGAATTTGAAGATATGGAAATGATGGATGGGCTTGAATTGGAAGATCAATCAATCAATGACATCTTGTTAGAATATAATTTAGAATTAGACGAAATAGTGATATGAAAAAGATGCTTGTACTACTACTTTCGATGGCCTTCGGGTCCGTTTTTGCGCAAGAAGGACCAAGCCCTGAGGCGCTGAAGAAAATTGAGGCAGCCAGAATTGCCTTAATAAGTGAACGATTAGCCTTATCACCAGAGCAGGCCGAAAAATTTTGGCCGATTTACCGAGAGTACGGAGATCGGCGCAAAGAAATCAGCAGAGAGTTTAACAGGGCTAGAAAGAGCTTTAATCCAAACCAAGCTACTGAAGATGAAAACAAGCAGATGCTGGAGATGGCAACTCGGGTGAAGGAACAACAGTTGAATCTTGAAAAAGAGTATTCTTCGCGGATCCTAAAAGTCATTACGACAAGGCAATTGAACAATCTGCGAAAGGCGGAAAGTGATTTCAAGGAGATACTGCTGAAGAGAATCCGTGCCGAACAATTGAAACGGTCCCAAATGCGTCAACGCAACAATGAACGTTTGAAAGAGCGCCGAAACTAACCAACCTACCTACCTGATGTTTCGAGCTTTTATCTTATTGATACTGCTCGTATGTAGCTTAAAAAGTTCTTCTCAACTAACTGACACCTTGAGCTATGCCGAGCAACTTGCCGCATTGGAGGCTGAGATGGACTCTTTGTCCATTTTCAACCTCATAGAAAGCGTGATGGCCTTGGAAGTTCAATCCAGCAGTGAACTTAACCTTCATGCAGGCTTTACCAGTAGCGTAACCAGCGCTGGAAGAGACTACGACATCAATCAGCAAGGAGTCGCTCCTGGCGTTTCTTATTACCACAAGTCCGGGATCTATGCCGATCTTTCGGGCTATTGGAACAGTGACTTTGAGCCCAATTACAATCCAACCGTTTTTTCCCTCGGTTACCTAACTACCTTGAACGAAAAATGGAGCTACAGTTTAGACTACGAACGATGGATATTCAACCCTAAGGACACCTCGGATAACCCCCTCCAAAACTCCATTGGGGCGAGTCTGAATTACGAGTTCGTGGTTGATATTGGCCTTGACTACTCCATCCTATTCGGCAATGAAACAGCCCATCGCCTCATTGGCACTCTGGGAAAGTCAATCGATTTGGGAAAGTGGTGGCTATTTGACGACATAAGGCTGTATCCCAATGCCAATATTTTACTTGGCAATTCGAAAATTACAAGGCAGCTGATTTCCCAGCAACAGCTAAGCGAGCAATGGTCTCGTGTGTACCAACAACTCATCGACTTCACCACCCTCAGTGAATTTGAACGGGATGTAGTCTCACGCACGATAGAAACTGCATTCGAGAATGGAAGAATCACGGAGAGGCGAAGAAATATCCTGCTACAACTGCTGGAGACCGCACAAAATCTGACTCAAAGGGACATTGAAGACCTGCAGAATGTCTTAGACTTTGGATTTACCAATGCCACCTTTGAAGAAGACAATGCCTTTGGAGTCCTGAACTACGCATTCTCGATTCCATTGGCGCTATCCTCGAAAAACCTAACCCTGCTTTTTAGCTACTCCTACAGCATACCTGTGAGTCTACCGGGAGAGTTTTTTGAAGTCGATCCTGTAGGAATATTTGGCGCATCCATTTCTTACCGAATCCCTTTCAAATAATAGCGACCAGAATGGAATAAAGGTCTATCTTTGCACCCCGTAACAAGGAATTTTTAAGCCTCTACATGTCAAAGACCAAATACATTTTTGTTACGGGCGGTGTAACATCTTCTCTCGGCAAAGGAATCATAGCAGCTTC
>CAZQJU010000120.1:0-10864 GCA_964593185.1 uncultured Roseivirgaceae bacterium | reverse complement strand
TGCAATAAGAAGTGAGTTTTTTTTCATACTCTCAAGATTGTGCTATTTTTAGTTGACATTTAAAAATAATCAATAACTAGCTATGGCCGCCGCTGAATCAAGTATGCTACCTCTAGGGACGCTCGCTCCCGATTTTGAACTTCAGGATGTAGTGTCCGGTGACTACCTCTCTTTGGATGATATTCGTAAGGACTTCGGCGTTCTGGTGATGTTTATTTGCGCGCACTGTCCGTACGTTCGAAACATCGAAGAAGAGATTGCGGTCATTGCCAAGCAATACGCAGAGTCTAAAATTGGATTTGTAGCGATCTCCTCCAATGACATTGCAGCTTATCCTGAAGATGCGCCTGAAGGGTTAAAAAAGCAAGCTGAGCTCTTGGAATTCAATTTTCCATATCTCTTTGACGAGACTCAAAAGGTGGCAAAGGCATATCAGGCGCAGTGTACTCCTGAGTTCTACTTGTTTGACGAAGAGCTGAAATTGATCTACAGAGGCAGGTTTGATGCCAGCACACCGGGAAATCCAGAGCCTGTCACAGGAGACAATCTCGTCGAGGCCATCGAACGACATTTGGAAGACGAACCAGTCATGGACCCCCAACATCCTAGTGTAGGATGCAGCATTAAGTGGAAGTCCTAAAGCCATCGTTCTTCACACCTCCGTGTTCGAACGTTTTGCCCAATTCATCAATTTGTTGTGAATTTCTGTCTTCCAAATCGTGTTGCTCAATGACAATCGTTTTGTTTTAAGCGAACGATCCTCGGTATTCTCATTCATTCTTAAATAAAAACCCTTTCTAAAGATTAAATTGCGCATCCAAGTTGAATCATGAGTGTAAATAAGGACATTAAGATCGTTACGACGCACCAGCTTCGTGAAATGAAAACGAAGGGTGAGAAGATTGCTATGCTGACGGCCTACGACTACTCGATGGCCAAGATCATTGACCAAGCCGGTATAGATATTATACTCGTAGGAGACAGTGCCTCGAATGTAATGGCAGGAAATGAAACCACGCTACCCATCACATTGGATCACATGATCTGGCACGCCACCTCTGTGGTAAAGGCCGTGAAAAGGGCTTTTGTGGTAGTTGATGTTCCTTTTGGGAGCTA
This sequence comes from uncultured Roseivirgaceae bacterium, assembly GCA_964593185.1. Classification (GTDB taxonomy): domain Bacteria; phylum Bacteroidota; class Bacteroidia; order Cytophagales; family Cyclobacteriaceae; genus Ekhidna. The sequence goes on along the minus strand of CAZQJU010000120.1, from coordinate 9,748 downwards.
CCAGGGAAATTCATCCGAAGCCCTAAGATCTTGCATCCGAATCATGAAGGAGTCCGGAGGGCATGCCGTGAAGATGGAAGGTGGTATTGAAATTAAAGAGAGCGTCCAACGTGTACTTTCTGCTGGGATCCCAGTGATGGGTCATTTAGGGCTCACCCCCCAGTCGATCTACAAGTTTGGAACATACAGTGTGCGAGCCAAAGAAGAAGCCGAAGCCCAAAAGTTGTTGGAGGATGCCAAACTCCTGGAGGAATTGGGGTGCTTTGGGATTGTCCTGGAAAAAATTCCGTCCAAACTAGCTAAGCAGGTTGCGGAGTCTGTGGAGATTCCCATCATTGGAATTGGAGCGGGGCCGGATGTGGACGGACAGGTATTGGTAGTCCATGACATGCTTGGCATTACCCAGGATTTTAAACCTCGCTTTTTGCGACAATACGCAGACTTGAATCGCATCATGACTGATGCGTTTCAAAACTATGTTTCTGACATAAAGAAGAAAGCGTTCCCGAACGAAAACGAATCATATTAACACAACCTCGAATTTTTTGTACTTAAAAACGGATAAGATAGATGGCCAAAATCATTTACACACATACAGACGAAGCACCAGCACTAGCGACCAAGTCATTACTCCCCATCGTCAAAGCTTTTACCAGCAAAGCCAATGTAGATCTTGAGACCAGAGATATTTCGCTAGCCGGAAGAATTATCGCTAATTTTCCGGAGGCCTTACAACCGGAGCAGCAAATCGGCGATGCACTTGCCGAACTTGGTGAGATTGCAAAAACAGCTGAGGCCAACATCATCAAACTACCGAATATCAGTGCTTCTATTCCGCAGTTGACCGCCGCCATTGCAGAGCTGCAATCACAGGGTTATGCACTTCCAGACTATCCGTTTGAGCCCAAAAACGAGGAAGAAAAAGAAATAAAAGCCAAGTACGACAAAGTCAAAGGAAGCGCGGTAAACCCGGTACTTCGCGAAGGCAATTCGGACCGACGAGCTCCAAAAGCAGTAAAGAACTTTGCGAAAAAGTTCCCTCATAGCATGGGTAAATGGAGTGCCGATTCTAAAACGCACGTGGCAAGCATGACAGAAGGAGATTTTTACGGAAGTGAAAAATCAGTAACCCTCTCTGCCGCAACAGAGGTTTCCATCGAGTTTAGTGGAGACTCCGGATCGAAGAAAACGCTGAAGTCTGCGTTCCCTTTGCAAGCAGGAGAAGTGGTGGACTGTTCTGTGATGAATTTGGCTGCGTTGAAGTCCTTCATTACGAAAGAGATTGCAGATGCAAAACAGCAAGGGATACTTTTCTCGCTACACATGAAGGCCACGATGATGAAGGTCTCGGACCCGATCATTTTTGGCGCAGTAGTATCCGTTTTTTACAGCGATCTTTTTGAAAAGTTTGGTGATGTACTGGACGGTCTTGGTGTGGATCCTACGAACGGCATTGGAGACTTATATGCCAAAATAGATACACTTGATCAAGCACAGAAAGATGCGATCTTGAGTGAAATAGAGACCATTTATGGCAACAGTCCGGACCTGGCAATGGTCAATTCGGATAAAGGCATCACCAATCTGCACGTTCCCAGTGACGTAATCATCGATGCTTCCATGCCCGCAATGATCCGTACCTCCGGACAAATGTGGAACAAAAACAATGAAACGCAAGATACGAAGGCTGTCATCCCGGATCGGTCCTATTCAGGTGTTTACCAGGCAGTAATCGATGATTGCAAAGCCCACGGGGCCTATGATCCTACGGCAATGGGAAGTGTCCCGAATGTTGGTCTGATGGCTCAAAAAGCAGAAGAGTATGGCTCACATGACAAAACCTTCCAGCTTGATGAGGCAGGTACTGTGCAAGTAGTAGACGCCGGTGGAACTGTTTTGATGGAGCAAGCTGTGGGAGCAGGCGATATTTTTAGAATGTGCCAGGTTAAGGATGCTCCCATTCAGGATTGGGTGAAGCTTGCGGTAAATCGTGCAAAGGCTACCGGAGCACCTGCCGTTTTTTGGCTTGACCAGCAAAGGGCTCATGATGCAGAGCTAATTAAGAAAGTAGAGACCTATTTAAAGGATCATGATACGTCATCCATTCAAATTCACATTCTTTCCCCAGTAGAAGCGACAAAACTCTCAGTGGAAAGAATCCGAAAGGGTGAAGACACGATTTCCGTGACAGGAAATGTACTACGAGATTATTTGACGGACTTGTTCCCAATTCTGGAAGTCGGGACCAGTGCGAAAATGCTCTCGATTGTACCTCTGATGAACGGCGGAGGACTTTTTGAAACAGGTGCAGGCGGTTCCGCACCGAAGCATGTACAACAATTTGTGGAAGAAGGGCACTTACGATGGGATTCGCTTGGGGAATTCTTGGCCTTGGCGGTTTCGCTGGATCATCTGGGAGAAAAATACGATAATCCAAAGGCTCGGATCATGGGTGAGATGTTAGATCAGGCCACGTCCAAGCTGTTGGAGGAAAACAAGTCTCCATCCAGAAAGGTCAACGAAATTGATAATCGCGGAAGCCACTACTACCTCGCCTTGTATTGGGCTCAAGCCCTGGCAGAGCAAAATCAAGATGAAGCACTCAAAGAGGCATTTGCCGGAGTGGCTGAAAAGCTTGCGTCCAACGAGGGTAAGATTAACGAAGAGCTTATCGCAGCTCAAGGGTCTGTGGTAGAAATTGGCGGCTACTACCAGCCAAGTGAAAAAATGGCTACAGACGCAATGCGCGCAAGCAACACGCTCAATGAGATTATTGACTCCATTTAATACGAAGCGCGAGTGTAATGTCTGAACTAATCCCTGCCATCATCCAACACGCCCAAACCAACCAGGTTTTGATGTTGGGATACATGAACGAAGAGTCCATTGCCAAAACCAAGGCCGAAGGAAAGGTGACCTTTTTTAGTCGATCCAAGCAGCGCCTGTGGACGAAAGGCGAAACATCGGGCAACTTCTTAAATGTCGTTAGTATTCAACTCGATTGCGACAAAGACACGTACCTGATCAAGGTGTTGCCCGTGGGGGCTTCATGTCATACCGGAAGCTTTACCTGCTTTGGAGAAAAAGAGCCTGATGGCTTCTTGCATGAACTTCAAGGAATCATCCAGGACAGAAAAACGAATCCTTCCAGTTCTTCCTACACGTCCGAACTTTTTGACAAGGGTACCAAGAAAATAGCCCAAAAGGTGGGTGAAGAAGCTACAGAAGTCGTGCTTGAAGCAATGGACGGCAAGAAAGATCTGCTTATCGAGGAGTCCGCAGACCTGCTTTACCACTGGCTTGTTTTGCTTTCAGATCAGGGACTGAAGCTAAAGGATGTAGAGCAAAAACTGATGGAACGCCATTTGAAATAAACCAGAAGGTTCTGATCAAAGATTCTTAAGACTGGAATCGAGGGTCTTGGCTAATCTGTTTTTGTAGTTCCCCAACAAAGTAGAGGCAATTCAATTGGCTAAGAAACACAAAATCATCAATGCACTGAACCTACTGTTCGGTTTATTGGCATTTAGTCAATAGGGTACGGCACAAAAACGAAACTCGTGAACACCTGATCAATCACGAACAGACAGCAGTATTCGTCTGGGTCCCTAAAACTATCTGCAAACGTTTTCTCATCCTCAATCAAACCTCGTTGAACAAACTCTTCCAAGAAAGAGGCGAAGTAATGCCAATCGTTTTCAGCTTGAAAAGCCTCCACAAGAACTTGTCCGATAGGCTGATGCACCTGACACATTGGAAAGATGGGATACTTGGAAAACTCCTGTTTTCGTATGGCGTAAGAGGCCTCTTTCAAAGCTTCCGCAACCTTGATAAAATCTGAAGATACTCTTCCTAACTGTTTTGGGTCTAACTCAGGGTCGTTTTGCATTGTACAATCGAATTGCAGGCAAATTTCATCAATTCTTTTGAATTAAACTTTTGAGGCTTTAACTGCAAAAACTGACATTTTGGGTACGTAATGGCTAAGGACGCAATAAAGTAACAAAAGCTTAATTCGCACTTCTTTTGCACAACCATTAATTTGCCTAGATCGCGTTCGTACTAGAAATTATCATGAGATTTTTAATCCAAATCACGTTTATCCTTGGCCTATTTTCATGCCAAAAACCTGGTAATGAAGACGGAGTTACACTACTGTACAGTATCAAAGCGAGTTCCGAACAGGAGCAGGCCAAAGGTTTTGTATTTCAAGACACGAACGAAAATCGTCTCAAAGATGCCAATGAAAAAGGTGTGCAAGGTGTTGCCGTCTCCAACGGTACGGACATCGTACACACGAATAGCGACGGGGCCTACGAATTACCTATATCAGCTGGAGACATCCTTTTTGTGATAAAACCAAAAGCGTGGATGACTCCTGTAAATGAGGACTTTCTTCCGCAATTCTACTATCTGCACAAACCAAACGGTTCACCAAAGGACTTTAAGTACCAGGGGTCTGAACCAACGGGATCTCTACCGGAGGAGATCAATTTTCCGCTGTATCAAGAAAGTGCAGATGAAGAATTCAAAATGGTCGTATTTGGCGATCCCCAACCTTACAACATAGAAGAAGTAGATTTCTTCGCAGAGGATATTGTCACGGAACTTATAGACCGGAAGGACCTTGAGTTTGGTATGACCATGGGCGATATTGTCGGAAACGACCTTGACCTTTTCTCTCCTATCAATCAGGCAGTTTCTAAAATTGGGATTCCCTGGCACAATGTGCTTGGAAATCACGACATCAATTTCATGGCTCCCACCGACCGGTTGTCCAATGAAACGTACGAAAGTGTCTATGGTCCGGCAACGTATGCCTTTGTTTATGGTGATGTTCATTTTATTGTAATTGATGACGTTATCCATGCAGACGAAGCAGGCTCCACTGACTATGTTGGGGGCTTGAGACCTGATCAGTTCGAATTTGTATCCAACTATCTGGCAATCGTTCCCAAAGAAGATTTGGTTGTGTTGACCATGCACATTCCGCTTGCCCAGCATGGAGAGAGGTTCCGAAAAAGCGACCAAAAGAAGTTATTCGACTTGCTGAAGGAGTTTCCGAACACGCTCTCCATTTCTGCACATACCCACATTCATGAAAACATGTTTTTTCATGCAGATTCTTCTGACTGGTCACAACCTAAACCTCACCACCACTTCAACGTAGGGACCACATCGGGAAGCTGGTGGAATGGAATGAGAAATGAAACTGATGTTCCACACACAACCATGCGTGACGGTACGCCAAATGGCTATTCTTTTATCACCTTCAAAGGCTCAAAATACATCATTGATTGGAAGGTGGCAGGCAGTCCGGAGGATCATCGCATGAACATCCATGTTCCCAGAGGCATCGTAGCAAATGCTGCGGATACCACTCTGCTGACGGTAAATTTTTTCAACGGCAGCGAAGAATCAAAATTGGAATACCGAATAAAGGAGCTGACGGACTGGCGTCCAATGGAAAAAGTAGCGAAGCATGATCCCTACTTTGCTTTACTCGGGAAACGATGGGAAAAATTCAAAAAAATCGACTTCAGGGCCCAGTGGAATGCCGATACTACCGTCGACATCCATAATTTTTCAGGTTGGACATTGCCCGAACCCATCAATAGTAGCCATCTGTGGCAAGCCAACATCGGAACCGATTGGCCAGAAGGAAGACATGTTATTGAGGTCAAAGCAAAGGATCGCTATGGTCAAGTTTTCACCTCCTATCACATGATGCGAGTCACCTCCGACTAACTCCATGCAGACGTATGAACAGGCACTTTTGCCTGCATAAAAACACGAATTCCATACCCAGAAAGAATGGTTCTTTCGATTTGCCAATCTAGGTTCAGTTCAATACACCGTAAGTTTGCCGATTAACGCCACGTCTTTAAAATGGCGTGTAGGAAGCGAAATAGAGTATTAGCATATGCTAAAAATAGTCGTAGGGATTAAGGCTCAATTATTAGTGTTTACCGGAGTCCTCCTTTGTAGTACATTACACGGGCAAACCGACACCACGCAAACTGTCCGATATCTGGACGAAGTCCTGATAGAAGCCATTAAGCTCGAAAAGGGCTGGTTGGAGACTCCCAATTCTCTTTATGTTTCCTCGCCAGAACACAAAGGCCAGTTTTCTCAAAATGGTCTTTCGGAGTACCTGCTTCAGACCCCAAGCATTTTCGCGTTAAACACGAACAACAAAGCCCAGGATCTCAGAATCGCAATTCGGGGATTTGGATCTCGCGCCAGTTTTGGTGTTCGGGGTGTGAAGATCATCGTCGATGGAATCCCTGAAACCACCACGGATGGGCAAGGGCAGCTAGATAATTTAAATCTTGGTATCATCGAACGCATTGAGGTACTCAATAATGGTTCGGCATCACTGTACGGAAATGCTTCAGGAGGGGTCATTAATATCAACACCATGGACGAGGCTGTCTTCGAAGAAAGAAGTGAATTTTTAAGGCTTGGCTCTAGCGTTCAATCCTTCAGCACACAACAACATCAGTTGACGGTTGGTAAAAAATTGAAAAAGACTTCCTTCATTCTTCATGGAAACTACTACGAAGGTGAGGGCTACCGAGCGCAAGCCGCTTTCAAGTCTACCAATTTCAACCTTCGGGCAACACATGAGCTATCCTCTTCAAGCAAGCTGACCGCCATTGTCAACTATATGAATAGTCCGCAAGGTGATGACCCGGGGGGCGTGGATCAGACACTGTATGACAGTCTTCCAACAGCTGCTCGCGATCGCAACCAATTGCTAAATGCTGGCGAAACTGTTGATCAGTTCAAAGCTGCCTTACGATACCAGACTCAGTTCGAAAATCAATTGGATTTTAGTACCTACACATTCTATTCTACCCGAGGTTTTACGGGAAGAGTACCGGTTCCTTCCAATGGATGGATTGAATTGGAACGGTCATTTTATGGTCATGGGAGCACCTTGTCGAAGGCGTTTGATCGTAAGCATACGACCTGGACGACCTTAATTGGCTATGATCTTTCAATGCAATCAGACGATCGGGAGCGTTTTGGTAATTTGGATGGTACCAAAGGAGACCAAGTCATGTTTCAGGAGGAGAACTTCTCCAATGCAGGAATCTATTGGATCAATGATCTTAAAATCAAGGATTTAACGCTAAATGGTGCGCTGCGATATGATTTCAACCAGATTACCATGAACGATCGCTTATTGAGCAACGGAGATGATTCCGGCTCGATTAACTTGAATGACTTCAATTATTCCCTGGGTGTAGCCTATCAAATCTTTGCTGAACAGCAGCTGTTCTTTACAAATTCTACCAGCTTTGAAGCCCCTACGCTAAATGAACTTTCAAACAATCCAATGGGGGATGGATTTAATTTGGATTTAAAGCCGCAGACCGCTCGCCATTTCGAAGCCGGTTTGAAAGGGTACTTTCTGCAGAATTCTTCCTATCAAGTGTCGATTTTCCGGATCGATTCAAAAAACGAAATTCTTCCATTTGAAACGATGGAGGGAGCCGACTTCTTTGCTAACGCAGGGGAAACTAAACGGACAGGACTGGAGCTACTTCTGCGTCATCCAGTGACCGTGGATCTCACACTAAGTACCAATTGGTCCTTCAACCGATTTGTGTTTGACGAGTTCATTTTGGACGGTGAAAACCTAAGCAATAATCGACTTCCAGGTTTGCCTTCTTTTCAAGGCTATCTACAATTAGACTATGACTTCCTAAGCAACTTTCATCTAAATCTACAAAACCAAGTGCTGGGAAAAATCTACGTTGACAACGCCAATAGTGCCGCACAGACAGCGAAAAACATCACCAATGTCTCACTAAGCTACTTGCTGCAGACGGACGGGCTAAAAATCTTTCCATACGTAGGAGCTAACAATGTTTTTAAGACGCGTTATGCGGACAACATTCGCATCAATGCGTTTGGGGGAAGGTACTACGAAGCAGCTCCTGACTTGGTTGTATATGGGGGCTTGCGCATCGAATTGTAACATGCTCCAACAGCATTGTCGGTCTTAGCACTGATCACATCAAGATGTTCATATCTTCACGCTAAGCGTTAGGTAGTACGTACGGGGTCCAGAAGGGATAATTCCCGGTCCAGGATAGGCAGTTGCTCTACGGGTAAAGTATTTTTCATTGAGCAAGTTATTGATACTCCCAGATAGTAAAAAGTGCTTAGAGAGGCGATACTTGCAAGAAAAGTCCACCACCGCATAGGCTGGAATTTGACCAAATACACCGGTTGTTTCTTGCAGTCCCGTGAGCCTGACACGTGTGTTAGCAGCATCCGAGAACTGCTCCCCGATGAAGACAGCCTGCAACGAAGAAGTGAATTTTCTGAATCCGTACAGAATCCCTGTCTTGATGTTGTAAAGGGGTATTTCCTGTAGCTTCTTACCCGACCTTACCACATTGGATGTCCGTTCATTGATGTTCGTATAAACTCCCCTGTTCAAAGATCCATTGGTGAAGAAGCTAAGTTTGTGCTCCGTTGTTTTATTCAACGCATTGAGCAGGTCTACTTCAAAAAATACTTCAATACCAAAAATTCGCGCATCTCCGATATTGGTTCTGATTCTTAAATCGTCATCCAATACCTCATCTATTCGATTGTTGTACTGCAAGAAGAATAACCCTGCTTCGAGGAAAAAGGGATCAAAATCTTGTCGTCTTACCCCCAAATCAACGCTGTAGCCCCTTTCATCCACAATAAGCGTGTCAACGAGTTGGGTATTGGTCTGAATCTGAATATCAGTGAAGTTAATTGCACGATAGTTGGAGGTTGCGTTGGCGTACAGCTCATAGCGGTCATTTAGTTTCTTTGAGAGCCCCAACCCATACATCAGAATACGTCTTGTTTTTTGGTCTGACTGTGAGCTTGTTTGTTCAATCACATCATCAAAACTGTTGATTTCGATGGGTATGATCCGTGTGCCCTCGGATTCTGTGCGGATGTACTCATACCTAATCCCGGGAATCAGGCTAAAGGTCTCGCTGAAGCGGATAATCTTTTCTGCAAAGACCGCTACATTTAAACTGGGAAAATCAAAATCTGATTTTCTCCGATTGGCAATAGCGGTGTCTACCCTGGCAAAAGAAGCATCGTCACCTGTAGTTCCCAGAAATTGACTGAAGTTGGTAAACCCGTTGTAAATACGTGTTCCGACTAGAAGGGAATTTTTAAGGTTGTTCTTGGTATCGTACGTATACGATATGCGTGTTTCGTTTCCCAGGTTTCGAAATTTACCATCTATCAAGTCTCTGTTTTGAAAATTCCCTTCCTGGTCTGGTGCATCTGCTTGGTTGGGCGTAGTAAGCAATCCAAGTGAACTCCTCCTTGCAACCAAGCCGTACGTCCGACTGTAGATTTTGACATTTTGGTAGATTTGATACTCCAGCAAGAATGCGGGCAACGTCCAGCCTACACGAAACCAATTTCGAGCGCGTGTCGACTGAAGGTGATCGGCTGCGAATTGCTCATCTGTAAGGCCTCCACCTTGCTGGGTCAAATAGTACATATGGGTGAAATCAAACCCAAGTTTTAGCTTACTGGAAGCATCATATCGTAAACTCGTATGTGCGCTGTAAAGGTCAAAAGCTGAATTACAACGAAAACAATCGCCACGCTTGTACTGGACGTAGCTGTAGTGATTCAATTTCTTATACTGACCGTGAATACTGTTGAACGTATTGAAGAAGTTGAAAGAGCCGTAGGTATTTTCAGATTCCACATTGATCGGTTTGTC
>CAZQJU010000119.1:0-11184 GCA_964593185.1 uncultured Roseivirgaceae bacterium | reverse complement strand
GAATTATGGAATTAGTAATGAACCAAGAGAGTGTAAAGACCGACCTACTAGAAATCATCAAGCCTTATCTGCCTGAAGACGTTCAGATTACTGAGGTGAGTGAAGAAAAGCACCTCATCAATGACCTTAGAATCAATTCTGCACACATTGTAGATATTGTACTTGATATCGAAGACAAATTTGATATCATGATTGATGACGATGCCATTGGCGAGATGAATACTGTTAGAGATTCAATCGACGTGGTCCTCAAGAAAGCAGCAGCTTAAGAAGTCACTCACGATTTTTGTTAATTTCCAGGACAGGCAAGGATTCCTTGACCCTGACCCTGGAATTGCTATTTATTACGCTTTACGCGTGAAAAGAGGTTGATATTGTCATCTACCAAGAACCTCCATATAAGTTTGGAGTAGCTTTCATGTGCGTACAAATCGTCGTAATGCTTCCCGGCGATCTTCTTTAGTTCAGGAAGTTTCGAACCTGGTATGGTGGGAAAATCATGATGTTCATTGTGATATCCTACATTGAAGATAAGCTTATTCCAAAGTCCATAATAGGAATAAGTCTCTTGTCCCTCTTTGTATACAAAATGCTCTGCAACAAAGTGGCCTGAGATTGGATGTAATCCTGTGGCCAAAATCGTAGACAATGCCAAATAGAGAATACCATACCAGCCTACAAGAAAATAAAAACCAACCATGAAGGAGATCTGTATGATGGCGTTGATAATTTGCCATTTGTCCGGTTTCATAGGATAGACAAATAGCGGTCTGATCGCGTAAATGGGGATCTGTATAAACAACCAGATAAACTTTCCAATAAAACCTTTAAAGAGCAAAGCCTCAGACCTCACTGCTAAATCTGTATCAACCCCTTCTTTACCTTGATGCCAATGATGCTCGGCATGGTACGCTTTAAAAGCCATCGCGAAGGGCACAACCAAGGGGAAATTCACCACGATCGCCAGCCAATTGTTCAAGACCTTCTTCTTGAAAGCAAGGTCATGGGTTATTTCATGTACAGCCAGTACCAATATGTGCGTAAGGGTCGAGCCCACGAGCAAGACGAATAAGGCAAATAACCAAGGGTTCTCGGGAAGGAAAAACAAAGGGACGGAAAGCTGCAAAGCAGCCACAAACAATGTTTTATAAATCAATTTAGAATCATGGCCAAATAGCTTTTTGACCTCCGGAAATTCTTTCATGATTTCCTTTCTCCTCATAAAGTGAGGCTCTTTCTCGTCGCTCCAAACAAAGTCTTCCATACCTAACTTAATTAGTACTCAAATTTACTAATTAAAGCACAAGTAGGCAGAAATGTTTAGTTGTCTAGAATGAGATAAAAATTACCGTTGTTGCTAGCAAGTTTTATTTCCTGGGGGATATTTTGATTCCGATCCAGGATCGCATAACTTGTTTTATTGGGAGGAAATTCCTTAATGGGTGGAAATATTAATTTGTAGTACTTCTCATTCTTTGCACTCTTTTTGGCATCCGGAGTCATCTCGAAATCATAGACTCGATTCGCGATGTAAAACCGCACATTTTCATTCCGATCCAGATCCAGCTTTTGACCTCTAACATACAAATAGGTACCTAAGGCATCTGTGAAAGCTGGTCCCTCTAAAGGGTACGTAGTCACCCTTGTTTCATCTTTATCCTCTCGATACGTTTCTACGTACACAGAATCCGTGTAGCTAAACTTATCGTGCTGATTATTGACCTTTTTGCTTGTAGATAAACCCCGATACGCGTGGTGCGGCCTAAAGGATTCCGCATCAATATAGGTTTCGAATTGGACGTTAACACTTGAGAAAAATTTAGCCCATCCTGCGGTTTTAAGATTGAAATGTACGTAATAGTGGGGTGTCCCATCCAACATCTCAAATTCAGGATCTATTTCCACGACCGCTTCTCCGATCTTAAACCATCCATACTTGATCTTATACTGCAACTTCTCTCCTCTGACCAGGTTCGTATTCTCTGCGAAGTTTTTCTGTGCTGTAGAAGCAAATGCTACAAGCAAAAGTACTATGCTAAGTAACCTTCTCATTTCTTCATCAATTAGTTATTAGGCCTCTATATTTTTCATTTAGTTGACCAATAATGTTATCCCAGTTCAATTCTCGTGCGTAAGTCAGCGCATTTTCTTTCATTTCGTTATAAAGTGCGGGATTATCGATCAATAGATCTATTTTCTCATTGAACTTTTTCTCATTCTTTGGCTCAATTAAAAAACCATTCTTCCCCTCTTGCACGATATTCTTAGGTCCTCCCTCATCCGCCGCAATCACAGGAATTCCTGACGCCATCGCCTCCAATACCACATTTCCAAAGGTGTCCGTTAGAGACGGAAATACAAAAATATCAGCAGAGGCGTACACTTCTGACAACGCTTCATCAACCAGCTTACCTGTAAAAATAGTACGATCCTGGGCACTTTCTTTTTCCATTTTTTCCCTTTCAGGACCCTCCCCAGTAATGATCAGCAGTGTCTCTTCTCTGAGGATGTGACTCAATCGAATAAGCATATCCGTTTCCTTGTAGTGCACCAGACGACTAACAAATAAAATCTTGGTCTTTTTCTCGGCACCCCATTGCTGAATCAGGTTTGGAGACCGGAAATCTGGATTGAACCGAGTGCCATCGATGCCCCTTCCCCAAATGTCAATCTTAGCTTCCGTCAACCCCCTCTCTGCAAGAAAATCCTTCATCGATTTCGTAGGAGCCAATACCCTCGTAGCTCGCTCGTACAGCCTTGTGAACGATCGGTCAATGAACTTCCTTATCAAAGACTTAAAAGGAAGCCATTTAACATAGTCTACATAACTACTAAAATGGGAGTGATAGATGGCTACGTTAGGTACACCCCGTAGCTTTGAATACTTCGTGGCGTACTTACCCAGCAAAGAGGGTGAACTCCAATGGACCAAGTCCGGCTGAAATTCATCCAACTTTTGGAAAATCTTGTTGCGCTTACCTGGGATCGCAAATGGGTAGTCCTTGGCATAAGGGAACTGGAGATGCGGGCACAGAAAAATCTCGTACTTGAAGTCTGGCGACTTAGGAGGAAGGCATGTAAAGAAAATGGGTTCAATATTCATTTTCTCCAACCTGGATATGATGCGGAAACTCGTATTGGCTACTCCATCCATATTTTCTCGGAGGATATCAATAAAGAACGCAATACGAATTTTCTCCATTTAAGCTTGCAAAAGTCTAGTTGCGAAGGTCCATAAAAAATCCTAAAATGATGCCAAACGCTTCATGGAATTCATACAATCTGAGGATTTTGATCGTGTTGTCATCGAATGAATCCTAAATTGCATTTTTGCAATTCCAATAAAAGTAAGCGCATTGAAAGCCGAACTACTTTTCGTCACACATAAATACCCACCTTCTACCGGAGGAATGCAGAAACAGAGCTACGAATTGATCACCAATGTGGCAAAGTCTCGAGCGGTGAAGTGTATTTCATTTAAGAGCAACTACCCTAAACTATTCTTCTTTTTATCTATTTCAATCCGTTCCATCCTGTTCGTGCTGGCCAACAAACACATCAAGTTGGTGCACGCAAATGATGGACTGATGGCTCTTTTTCTAACCCCGTTGCTGCTATTCAAACGTGTAAAACTCTGTGCAACAATTCACGGACTTGATGTTGTTTTTAACGTGGGTGCCTACCAATGGTGGGTGCGAAAGTTCCTTTCGAAATTTACTTTCTTGATAGCTGTGAGCGAAGCCACCCGGCAAGAGTGTATCTCAAGGGGCGTCGATGCACAACGAGTTTTCTACATACCCAATGCGGTGGAGCTACCCGACAAGGTCGAGATCGATTCAGCGTTCCTTGACTGGGTTTTGACAAATTATGGTTGTGACCTGCGCAATTCTTTGATCATATCTTCGGTGGGCAGACCGGTTCCCAGGAAGGGGTTCGGGTGGTTTGCAAAAGAAGTGCTGCCTAATGTTCCCAATGCAAAATACCTAGTAGTAGGCACTAAAATCGACAGTAGCTGGTTGATTTCCATCCTACAGGGAATGCTGCCCAGGAAGGTTTTTGAAAAGGTCTGCATTATGCTAGGTGTCCCGTTAGACAACGTTCGCCTCACTGAATTGGCAAAAACCAACGAAAACCTGGTGTTACTTGGTAAGATCCCTTTTGATAAGCTCACGCAAACCTACCTGCATTCAGACATTTTCGTCATGCCCAATCTGCACGTAAAAGGTGACTTTGAAGGCTTCGGATTGGTTGCACTCGAAGCCGGATCCTTAGGGGCAGTCTGTCTTGCAGCGAATGTGGATGGTATTCCTTCGGCCATAAAACATGAAGAAAATGGGTATTTACTGGAAAGTCTTAATAAAGCGGCATGGATTCAGAAAATCCAAGAATTGAACTCAAAGGAAGCTCTGAAAAAAGCAAAAGAACAGCTAGGGCATTACTTTGAAGGTAAACAAGCTACATGGGAAACCATGAGCAAAGCGTACTTGCAACTCTTTGATGATCAGCTCAAGAAGTAGGTTGATCAACATTCATAAAAACTCCGCCAAAACTCACTACTGCGGTAATAAGCGTAAAAAGTAGACTAAGGGCAATGCTGTAGGATTCTTCAATCCCGAAATATTCAAAACCCAGCAGAAAGGTCACTTCTCGGGAACCCAGCCCTCCAATAGTGAACGGTAGAATTGAGACAAACGAAGAGATTAGAAATAATACACTGTAGGCAATTTGGTCGGTGTTGATTCCAATTGCTGCGAGAATCAAGAGGGCACTGATCACCTGCATAAGTTGAACTCCCAGCGACCAAATCAGTGACTTCGTGACAACGCTTACAAATGCTTTAAATAGCAATCTCGACAGGACATACAGTGAGGGAACCGACAAGAGCAAGCACACAATGTCTGTGTATTTAACCCAAGCTGGAAGTGCTGACAAATCTAGTAGCAGGAAACCTATGCCGGCCAGCATCAAAAGCGAGATCAGGCCAGAAATCCGATCCAATAGCGAAGCCTGGATCAGCAGTTTCACTTTCGTCCCATACTGTTTGTTCAAGAGGTAGACTTTGTATCCGTCCCCTCCTATTCCTCCGGGTAGAAAAAGATTGTAGAACATCCCAACCCACGCAAGTTTCAAGTTGTATTGATGTGAAATAGTTAAGTCGATACTTCTGAAGAAAAGCTGTAAGCGAAATGCACTGATGACCTTGGATAAAACAAAGAATAGCATGGCCAACACTAAGTAGACCGGGTTTACCCCAAGAAGTAAGTCACGAACCTGGGGCCAGTCGATTTTGCTAAAAACAAAATAGATCGCCAAAGCAGTGATGAGAAACTTGGCACCCGTCTTTAGCAGCTTTTTGGTCTTACTTCCCAACAAAAATTTCCTTTACTCTGTAGGTTGCTTTATTCTGACTTTCAAAGTAGGTCCTAACGACGAGTTCGGCAACGATTCCTATAGTAATCAACTGGATTCCTCCTAACAAGAGGGTAATTCCTAAAATAAGCAAAGGACGACCACCGATATCTTCCCCCAAGACTTTCAAAACCAAAAGGTAGCTATTGATGAGCATACCTATCCCGAAGAGGGCGATACCAAGCACCCCAAACAAATGCATCGGACGTTGAAGGTACTTCTGAAAAAACACCATAAGCATCAAATCGCTAATCACTTTGAATGTTCTACCAAGCCCGTATTTCGACTTTCCATGAATTCTGGCATGATGTCTCACTGGCATCTCGGCAAGTCTTGCACCCTGAAGCTGAGCCAAAACCGGAATGAAGCGATGCAACTCTCCATACAATCCTAAATTTTTTGCAATGTCCTTTTTGAACACTTTCAAGGTGCAACCATAATCATGCAGGTACACTCCGGTGAGCTTACGGATCATCGCATTGGCGATTTTGCTGGGAATTTTCCGTAAGAACATTCCATCCTGTCGCTTAGCTCGTATCCCTGCAACCACGTCAACGTCCTCCTCTTCCATTTTTTGAATCATTGCCGGTATATCCGAAGGGTCATTTTGAAGATCTCCATCTAAGGTGACGATGTAATCTCCTTGGGATTCAGCGATTCCACCAGCCATCGCAGTCGTCTGACCGTAGTTTTTGTTGAAGATGACCGCCCTCACATTCTTATTAGCAAATTTCTTGATGTTTGGGATTGTCTGATCAGATGATCCATCATCTGCAAAGACCACCTCATAGTCCCACCCCTCCATGGACTCCTCAATCGCCTTAATCATAGGCTCAATGTTATCCTCTTCGTTCATTACAGGTATCACAAGGGAAACTTTCTTGGACATGTTACTTGTCAACTTGATTTTGTCGTCAAAATTACAACTTTCGACGGCTGCAATAACCTAAGTGCTTCGGTCAATCGAAGTATTAAAACTAAATTTGTACTGAAAGTCAATTGATTGCTCGATTGCAAACCAACCTGAGACCATTTGAAAGGAGAAGCACTTTATTCCTCTTTGCTGAAAGTATATGTTCCAAAAAAACTTGCATTGATTTGGGTAGCAGGATTGATACTTCGTCTTGTGGCAATCAATTTTGCCGGTACCGCTCCTGACTTCGTAGATTATCGGCTGCCCATCGCACAATGTATTTTAGATGAGACTTGGTTATACTGCAATTGCAGCTACAATCACACGCCATTTTACCCCTACCTAGCTGCTTTTCTTCTCTGGATTGCAGGGGATGTAGAATTTCTCCAGGTGCTCCTTATCAATCTTCCTTTAGGCGTTGGAGACTCTTTGGTTCCCATTGCCATATTTGTGCTGTTCAGCAGGTTTTTGAATGAAAAAATAGCGACCACCAGTTCCATCATTTACGCCTTCAACCCCATTTCTTTTGTAGAGGTCGGTATTTCGCACTGGGACGGATTTACGCTTCTTTTCCTCATGCTTGGACTCATTGCGATGGAACAAAATAAGCCCATGAAAGTAGGCTTATGGACGGGCCTAGGCTTTTTGTTAAAGCAGTTTCCGCTTGGTTTATTCCCCGTTTTTCTTTTAAAAACGAGAAGCATCAAACTCACTTTTCTGATGGGAATAGCTGCACTTGCAGTCATCTTGTCGA
The DNA here is from genome assembly GCA_964593185.1 of uncultured Roseivirgaceae bacterium. Taxonomy (GTDB): domain Bacteria; phylum Bacteroidota; class Bacteroidia; order Cytophagales; family Cyclobacteriaceae; genus Ekhidna. Next base: position 4,108 of record CAZQJU010000119.1, on the reverse strand, counting down.
TGTTTCTTCCATTCATTCTAAATTGCCCAGGAACGTTTGTAGAGAACCTTCTCAACCACCCTTTATGGGCCGGAACTGCCAGCGAAGAAGTTGGAATCGGGACCTTAAAAAATCTCTTTGAGCACGTTGGGCTTCCCTATCCAAAAATCATCTGGGGAATTCTATTTCTTGCCCTTTTGGGCTTTCCAAGCTTAAAAGCCAATAAACACAATTATGTCTACTACGCTGGAATCTTAATGGTCACGCTTGCGTTCTTTACCTTCGTGACGCACAGACAACTATTGGTTTGGTGCATGCCGTTTGTGATCCTGATTACTTTGGAAAGAAAAGCATACCTCCCCTTTTTCCTTCTTTTTGTTGGTTATGCGATTAGAATAATCAAACCTGATTGGTACTTTGGATTAATACACCTGGGTGTGGGCGTCTGGTATTACGTAGCTCTCTTCAAGCGAATGACACAAGTTGACAGTGAGACCGACAATATAGAAATGGCGCAATGAACATTGTTAAAATACATCGGGACTTAAACAATGCTTCTGCCCAATTAGAAGAAGATCTCAGATCATTGGACGAGGGTACATTGACCATTGTATCAAGTGAGGATCTGGCAGTTCAGTTCGAAAACGAAGAAATCCAACACCTATTTGGCGAATTCCACGCTGATATCGTCTTTGCTGCAAGTGCCAATTTTCCATTTGACGTAAGCGGTATCAACCTGTATTACTGGAAGTATTATCCAAGGGAGCAGGGTAGCTACCATTTTGTGCATTCGGGTATGATGGCGGGAAAAGCCTCCGACCTTTTGCAATTGATTTCCGATATCAGAGACGCCTACGGAGAAGACATTCTACAGAAAACCTTGCTTGGAACAACGGACGAAGTTGATGCATTCCACCGCTACTACATTGATCTGGCTTTCGGACTCGAGACCAATTCGCTGTCAGTCACGCTCGACAGAGATCAAAAACTATTCGGCGTTTCAAATGGCAGAAGATCCGTAGTTAAATGGCCTATGTTCACGCTACGACATGGATTAATATTCTACAAATACGAGAAAGCCGCCTTACAAGATGATCTTATTGGCACGAGGGAGTGGGATTTTGTCAACTATAAGGGCAAAGTTCGAAATAAGCGAATCAACTCCATTCCAGCCATCATTAGTAAGCCTGCACTTAAAAAAGCAAGTTTCCGGGATAAGCTATCTTCCTTTGGAGCCTATGTACATTCTTTGGTGACCATCATCAAAATGCTCATCTATAATGGCGGAAAAAGAAAAGATCACGAGATCTTCCGGTTCAGGCACAACCAGAATTCGGAGATTAGTCATTTCATTGAACAGTTGATTGGATACCTGGAAAATGGCACTGCATTTTCTTTTACTCATTTCAACGACGGGGAAATGACGTTCATCAAGAAATTCGAAAAGCAAGATCACAAAGAAGTTTGGTTTGGATCGTACTTCGGCAGAATACAAGACAAGTACAATAAACAGCTAGGTGAACTTCTTAAGGCAGCATTCCTGAAAAGGCAAGAGAATTATTTCATTGGCATCCCTTGTAGCACCTGTCATCCTAAGCTAAGTGAGTACGCAAAAGTCATGAGACCTGTGGACGACTACACGATTCCCGCGATGACGTTTCATCACAACCTGAGCAAGTATCCGAGAATATTGGGTGCAATCAGGAAAAAGAAAGTGTACTTCGTGGTAAACATCAATCAGGATCTTACCTTTTTCAAAAAGATGGGTTTTGCATTCGAAGATGAACAAATCATTCGGGTCCCTTTTCGGAATGCACACGAGCAGTACAACACACTAAAAGACCACACTTTTGAAGACGGATCTGTGGTGATGCTCATGTCAGGCATGCTCGCTAAAATTTTGTGTGCGCATTGGTTCGAGCACAATTCAAAAACATCCTTCATTGCTTTCGGGTCCAGTTTTGATGATTACATCCAGAGCAAGATCAACTTTAACCTGTACCCTAAAGATTTTCCTTTCTCTAAGACGTTGATTGGCTCCAGATCCTACCTTTTTGGATATAAGAGCCACTGCGACGAATGTTACGACATGACTGAGCCCAACCCTGGCATTTAATCATGAACAATCTTTTGGTGTTGACATTCGCGGATAAGCAACTTTCGGGTATCAACTACCTGAAGAAGTCCTGCGACCATTTTGGAATTAGCCTGGAGGTGCTCATCTGCACTCCCTGGGTGCAAAACGTTGTCAAACTAAAAATGCTGTATGAGTTTGTCTCCGCAGCGGATGACCCCGAGTTGGTGCTGCTGGTTGTTGATGCCTATGATGTGGTCATTTATGATGCTGCAAAGCAGCTTCTACAGCAATTCAATGAGGAAGATACAGATGTCCTCTTCTCCGGAGAGTCTAACTTTATGTACAAGGAGCCGGCTAAGTGGCTTTCCTTCTTAAGGAAATACCCTAAGCAACCTACGATCTATCAGTATCTGAATTCCGGCACATACATGGGGAAGGTAAAAGATTTAAAGCTGCTCCTGGAAGATATGCAAGTGCGCTTCGATCTGGATTTACTAGATGAAGAAAAGCTTCTTCCGATAAAGAGCGACCAATACCTCCTAAGCCGGTATTTTGTAGAGTCGCAGCGTTCAGGAAAACTCGAAACAAAGCTTGATGCCTACCATCATCTGCTGGGGGTAACTGGCGGGCGATTTTGTGTGATTAGACTGCCGGATATCACAAAATGGCAGTCATTCAGCCATTTTATTATCGAACGGAATTTATTGAAACTGCTTTCTCTTCATCAACACCAGAAAATACCCAAGGACTACCATCCTCATCAAGGAAAGTTCCGAAACAGAGCCACGCGTACAATCCCGCTTGTCATGCATTTTCCAGGAACCTGGGACCGATTTGATAAGGTTTACGAAGACCTACTAGATGGCAAACCACCCTCAAAAAGTGGAACATGGATCTTTGCAGCTTTGGTTAGCCTTGCTTCTTACCCTCTTTCAATCCTTGCGGCGCCCATATTTTGGTTGATCACGAGGAAATGGGGCAAATAAGTACTGTTCAGTCACCGACAACTTCCCGGTATTCTTCGTAGAGATTTCCAAAAATGCCCTGAAAATAGCCAATGCCTTTTTTGATAAACCGAAGACTGTGAACCCATGCAATAGGCCCTAGAAAAAAAGTCAATACCAGGAGAACCGTACCTATGAACAGCAAAAACACGGCATTAAAGCTGTACAAAAATGCTGCTTTTCGATATCCAATTTCCTTGCTTCGTCTATAAAACTTCGCATTTGTTCTTCGGTATGCTCGTTGTAAAATCCACTGTGTGGTGATTTTAGCATCACCAATCTGTTCCGTCACCAGGACCTCATTATTCCAGACGATCTTGGCTCCTCTTTTGTGTGCCTGGCTAAAGAAAAATGTGTCCTCACCACCTGAAAAATTAAAAAATGGATCGAATCGTAACCCCCACTCCTTGATGAGCTTTACCTTAAAGAAGACATTACTGGTGCTTCCTGATTGCCGAAAACTTCCGGTAGGGGCACTATGCCATCGAAAGAATCCACCTTTGCTTACCCATCCCGGAGTTCCTTCCGGAAGTGTTCTTTTTACCGCTCCATCAATAACATCGGCGTTGTATTTTTCCATGAGCTCCAGCGAAGTACGTATCCAATCAGGCGATACCAGGATGTCATCATCCATGAAGCCAACCAGATCTACGTCCAACTCCAGGGCCTTTTCAAGCACTCCATTCCTCATCATGACGATTCCCCTGGGCTGATCTCCAATGTAGTGGGTCCTAAATGGGAGCTTTTTCTGATACTGTGCGAAGACTTTGGCTGCACTTTCTTCGGAATCCACCACTAAGAGATTTACCTCTATGTCCTTCGGAAGGTTTACTGCACATAAGGCCTCCAATGTTTTGGCCAGCATCTTGGGACGATTGTACGTACCCATACCAATTAGGAGTTTCCTCTTCGTGTCGTTTGATTTATTCATTTGCGAACGTCGATAACAATGCTAACTAGTCTTTTTTCCTCGGAGCCAATTAAATGCCCGAATTAGTATCTTCAAAACTCCTGCAATGGACTTCCCTACTACAGGAAAACGATAAAG
>CAZQJU010000118.1:0-11197 GCA_964593185.1 uncultured Roseivirgaceae bacterium | reverse complement strand
AAATTCCAGCGATTTATCAATATCTCGCTGAAATAGTAGGTTAATTAGAATAGGTGTTATGAAAAAATTAGTTTATGTAATTGTATTTTGTCTTGGTGCTTCACCTCTTCTTGCACAAGAAGAGCTAGCTCCTTTGGTAAAGCCAGAGGTTGATGAAACCCAAGTCATGTTCAAAAAGACGCTTTGGCGGAGGATGGATCTAACTGAAAAGCAGAATAGACCGTTCTTTTCCAAAAATGGCGAAGTATCAAGGTTGCTAATCGAAGCTGTTGACGAAGGTTTGTTAACGCCATATCGATCGGATTCTTGTATCAACTTCATGCCGGATATTATTTTCGTATCAAACATTTCTGTTGAGCGAGAAGACAATCCCTTCGTAGGAGGCGGATTTAGTTCCGGTGGATTTGATTCCTTCGACGACAATGCAAACGATGCAGCAGAAGAGCAAACCAATGACGGACCAAGGCTTGAGGAGATACCAGAAAATTTATTCTCTGTGCTTTACATAAGAGAAGACTTGATCTTCGACAGAAATAGATCCAGGATGTACAACTACATCAGATCTCTTTCTTTAGCATTACCTAGAGATGCGGGTTCGCTATACAATCCTGCAGGTTTCGAGAAAAAAGTAGCTCACTTTAGATACGATGACGTAGTGGAGTTGTTTAGAGGTCCTTACGCAGATCGAGCTATATATTATAACAGAAGTAACCCAGGTAAGCATATGAACATGAGTGACGCATTTGAACTAAGGTTGTTTAGAGCGCCAATTGTGAAAATATCAAATCCTGAAGACTTAGACATACGAGAATTGTATTCAGAAGAGTTAGCAGCTAATCCATTGAAGCCTATCGTAGTGCAGCAGCAATACGAGTATGACTTAATGGAATACGAGTCTGAACTCTGGGAGTATTAATAAGTCAAAAAGATTTACCTAATTGCCAAATAAAATGAAGGTTAGAAGTTTATTTTCAGTACTCGCACTTGTAGTTGCACTTAGTGTCTTAGGCCAGGAGGTTGGTGAGTTAGTCGATCCACGTGATAACAAGAGTTATAAAATTGTAACGATAGATATCGAACTCGAAGGCGGCGTCTTTATTAAGAGGACTTGGATGGCAGAAAACCTCAACTATGATGTGCCCGACTCGTATTGCTACAAGGATGAACCGGCATACTGTGAGGCATATGGCAAATTATATACGTTTGAAGCTGCTGTAGCAGCTTGCCCTGAGGGTTGGCATGTTCCCACCATAGGAGAGTGGAATTTGCTCTTTCAAACATTTGGTGGGATTAGAAAGGCAGGAAATGCCTTGCAGAAGGACGGTGAAAGCGGTTTGAGCTTGACACTTGGAGGCTTCGGCGATCCTGGGAGTGTGTTCAAGAACATTGGAATAAGTGGAAACTACTGGGATGCGGAGAAAAAGTCTGAGAATACTTCAGGTCTTGTTTCTGTTCAGAAAGGTTCTTCTGAAATATACCATAGTGTGATTGGGAACTGGCACAGAAACAGTTGCCGATGTGTTAAAGACTACTAGATTGGAATGAAATCGATGAAAGGGAGCTTTTGTTCAAAGGCTCCCTTTTTTTATGGCGTTTGCGATGATACTCGCTTTAGACTGTCCGATAAGTGCCTCCAGCTCTTTTTCATTTGACTGTTTTATTCTTGCAACACTTCCAAACTCTTGAAGCAAAAGCTGTTTTGTTTGCGGTCCTATCCCTTTTACATCATTCAAGGAGGACTTAATAGCCTTCTTACTTCTTTTGCTCCGATGAAAGGTGATTGCAAACCGATGCGCTTCGTCTCGTAGGTGCTGAAGAAGTTTTAGGGAAGAGGATTTTTTGCTAATATGTAGCGGTATTTGGTCTTCCGGAAAGTAGATTTCTTCTAACCGCTTAGCGATACCAATGATGGGTATTTCCCCATACAAATGCAACTCTCTTAGCGCATCACACGCCGAACTAAGCTGCCCTTTGCCACCATCAATTACAATTAGATTTGGATAACTTAAGTCCTCCCTTTTCAAAAATCCATATCGACGTCCGACAATTTCCTTCATGGAAGCAAAATCATCCGGACCCTCTACAGTTTTGATGTTGAATTTCCGGTAGTCTTTCTTTGAGGGTTTGCCGTTTTTGAAGCACACCATGGAAGCAACGGGATTAGTCCCTTGAATATTTGAATTGTCAAAGCACTCAATATGAACAGGCAGATCTTGAAGGTTAAGGTCATTCATGAGTTGTTCGAGAACCTGCTCGTTAGGAATCGACTGTTTTTGGTTAGATTTTTCCTTTTTTAGATAGAGTAGATTTCGAAGGGACAAGTCTACAAGCTTTCTTTTATCCCCAATCTTTGGAACGATGGTTTCTACACCTTCCCATGGTTCTATCTCGCAGTTTGAAATAATGACCGGATTTTCGCTATTGTATTTTTTTCTCAAATCAAAGATAGAGAAGCGAAATACGTCCAAATTGTCTTCTTCTATCTTCTTTTTAACTTCAATGGTTTCCGAAATCACAATTGCCCCGTTTTCGATCTTTAAGTAGTTGATAAAGAGTGTATTTGGCATGCCTTCCAACATGGAGAAAACATCGGTCTGGGTGATTTTTTGGTTAACGATCAGCGATTTAGTCTGGAATTTATCAAGTAGATCTAATTTGTCTTTTAGGGTTTGTGCCAGTTCAAACTTTAAGTCCTCAGAGGCTTGAAGCATCCTTTCTTTGTACGATTTACTGACAACCGAGACGCGACCTTTAAGGATGTCCTTGGCACTGGATATATCTCGTTCGTATTCTTGGTGATCCTGCAATCCTTCACATGGACCTAGACAGTTACCCAAGTGATACTCAAGGCAGACTTTGAATTTCTTCTTTTCAATATTGCTTTTAGAAAGATTGAACTTGCACGTTCGAATGGTATAAAGATTCCTGATTAGGTCTAATACGCTATTCATTGCCTTAACACTCGTGTAAGGCCCAAAGTAGGTCCCTTTTGTATAATCAATTCTTCTTGTGGAATAAATGCGAGGGAAACGTTCATTGGTGATGCAAATCGACGGGAAACTCTTGTCGTCTTTAAGTAGAATATTGTACTTAGGCTGATGTTCTTTTATAAGATTGTTCTCAAGTAGCAACGCGTCAAATTCGGAAGGTACTATTACAAATTCGATCTGCCTGATTTCTGAGACGAGCCTGTAGGTTTTACGACTATCTGCATTTGACTTGGTAAAGTAGCTGGAAACTCTCTTTTTTAAACTTTTGGCTTTCCCTACGTAGACGATGGTATTGTTCGCATCAAAGAACTTGTAAATACCAGGCTTTTCAGGGAGTCGTAGATATTCGTCTCGGTGAAAACGTTGAAATTCCATCACATGAAATCGTCTTCCTCAACGATATTGTGTTGAACTGAATCAGCTTGATTTATTGGGTTTTCATATAGTTCACAGTCAATCACGGTAGTTAAGGGACTTGTTGGCCGTTCAAAGAAGCCTTTATCATAGCCTAAGCTTTGATCTTCGTAGACTTTCATCATAAAATTCTCCCAGATAGGCATAGCCGTTCTTCCTCCCTGACCAAGAACCCAGCTTCTGAACCGTATGCTTCGGTCATCACCTCCAACCCAAGTCCCAGCTACTAAATCTTTTGTCACACCCATGAACCACCCATCAGAAGCATTTTGCGTAGTTCCTGTCTTTGCTCCCAACTCGTTATCAATTTTTAGTGATCCATCCAGTCCTCGGCCAGTACCCAGTTCGACGGTGCCTTTTAACATATGGAGCATTAAATAGGCCGTCTCTTCGTTTATGGCTTCCTGCTCATCTGGCACAAACTGTTGAATCACATTTCCATTTTTATCTTCTATGCGAGAGATATAATATGGGCGGATATAGGTCCCTTTGTTCACGAAGGTTGAATAGGCCCCGACCATTTCGAAAATTGACACATCTCCTCCCGCACCAAGACAAAGTGAAGGCACTGCATCTAGCGGACTCTCGATTCCTAGTCTTTTGGCGTAGTCAACAACGGTACCTGGACCAATTTTATTCATAATCCAAGCTGTAATGCTGTTTACTGATTTGGACATGGCCTCTCGAAAAGTCATGATTTCTCCGGTAAACTTCCCATTTGAATTTTGAGGAACCCACGTGGGAGGATCTTGGCCCGGCAAAGGGAAAGAGACCGGCGCGTCTACCGCCGTTTGACAGGGAGACCATCCATTGTCTAACGCGGCAGTGTATACAATGGGCTTAAAGGTTGACCCTGGTTGACGCTTGCCCTGCTTCACATGATCATATTTAAAGTACTTATGATTGATTCCGCCAACCCAAGCTTTAATGTACCCGGTGCTAGGATCCATCGCCATGAAACCTGCTTGAAGGAATCGTTTGTAATAATTCAGCGAGTCATAGGAACTGAAGACGGTGTCGATTTCTCCCGTCCATGAAAACACCTTCATTGGCTTTTTTTCATTTAGGTAGTATTCAATGGAATCACTCTCTTCCCCGTACCGTGTTCTAAGTGAGCGGTAGGCATCCGTGCGTCTTATGGCAGTTTCCAAAAAGTCTGGAAGTTCTTTATTGTTATCGTCTATCCAAGGGTTCCCTTCTTGCCAGTGTGCATCAAAAATTTGTTGCAACGTATCCATGTGCTGTGAGATCGCTTCTTCTGCATATTGCTGGATTCTGCTATCAATCGTAGTGTAAATCTTCAGACCATCATCAAACAGATCGTACCCATTTTCATTGGCCCAGTAGACTAAATAATTCTTTGCCACAGTCCGGAAGTAGGTAGCCAATCCCTCATTTTGGCTTTCAACCAAGTAATTAAGTTGAAGCTCCTTGTTGTCCAATGAATCATACATTTCTCGGTCTATAAGACCATACTTGAAAACGTTGTACAGAACTTCAGTTCGCTTACGTTTAGCTCGTTCCGGATTATATACTGGGTTGAATGCTGTTGGTTTATTGATAGAGCCAACCAAACTCGCTGATTCCTGATAGTCTAATTGCGAGGGTAGTTTATTGAAAAAGGTCTGGGAGGCTACCTTGATCCCGTAGGAATTACTGCCATACTCGATGGTATTAAGATACATGGCTAGTATTTCTTCCTTGGTGTAGGCTTTTTCCAATTGCACGGCAATGATCCATTCTTTGACCTTTGTAATCAGTTGGCCAACCGAAGGGTATTTATACAATGCTCCTTTTTGGCTGCTATTGGTTTTATAAAGATTTTCGGCAAGCTGCATGGTAATGGTGCTGCCACCGCCTCTGAAGGATCCGGTCAACTTTCCGACTACCGCCCTTACTAATCCTCTCAGATCGATTCCAGAGTGATCTTTGAATCGGATATCTTCAGTAACCAGCAGCGTGTTCACCAGCTCCGGAGAAAGTTCATCATACGTTACAGGAGAGCGGTTTTTTCTAAAATACTTGCCCAACGAGACTCCATCTGCACTAATGAGTTCTGATGAAAGATCAGGGTCTGGTCTCTCCAAAGCTTGCAAACTTGGCAGGCCACCAAACCACCCAAAGGTGTCATTCTTCACCATCTGGAAGGTGGAGCAACTTCCAACAAGAAGCAGGAGTACAATCACCCACAATCCTCTGGTAAGATACTTACTAAGTTTCCGCTTGTCCATTAGTAGTGCTTATCGAAGAAGTTAAGATAAGAAGAGATATCCTTTGTTTTGTAGAAAAGGTCGAAGTTGTCTTCGCTAATGACAAAAATGTCAAATTTCTCGCCGATAAACTTGGTTTTTAAGTCTGATTCCTCAACAAACTTTTTCATGAAGGCTATCGAGACATCCTTGTTTTCAAACGATTCAACGAATATCATGGATTTGGTGTCGCTAAGTACAAGGTTTCCAGAGTTGAGTTCAGCTGATTCTTGAGCCGTCAAATATTCATCAACTGCCACGGGGATCGCAGAGGTTAACATCCCTTTAAGGTCATACACAATCACAAAGAAGTGCTTTTGGTCAAAATACTCAATATACCGGGTCTTTCCGCTATTGTATCTGCTTTGATTGAAATTCTCAGATGCGGACGCCAGGCTTTTTGCGTAGTCGAATACATCGCTCTCTTCGTAGGATTTAACAAATTCATTTAGTTCGTACTGATACCTACGTTCTTCTTCTAGATGACCAATAGCTAGCACACGTAGTAAGGCAATATTGTCACTAAATTCATTTTCCGGATGAATCGCAAGCGCACTATCTACGGAAGCTACTATTCCGTCCATGACCCCACGTTTATACGAAATGTAGAGTTTCTTGTAGAGCTTTTTCAGCTGTTCAGTCGCGGCAAAACTCTCTTCCCTGTAGCTAGGATTATCGACAAGCTTCGCGTAGATGGTTTCTGGGTACTTTTGTTTCAGCGTGTTACCGTAGGATTCAGATTTTGAAGCATTAGTGCTTTTCAGAAGAAGGAAAAGCTGGTACAGTGCCTCCGGCTCATAAACGGTTTCGGGGAATCGCTGAAGTAGCGTCTCGAATGAAGTAATTGCATTTTCATCTTCTTCAAGTCTCAAATTATAAATATTGCCAAGATTGAAGTAAGCGACCTCAATTGCATCAAGTAATGCTTGCTTCTCCTCTTCGCTTTTTGGTATTGCTTGCAGTAAATCAACTGCCTCATCTTCTAGTGGAGCTTCTTCTTCTTCACCCGTGGCTTCGGAGATATTTTCCACTAATTCCAATGTGTTTTCCTGTATTACACCTGCTTTGGAACTTCTTCTCCAGTTGTCCTCCAGGACCCGATCACCCCATTTTCTGGTAAATTCATTCAATCCTCTTGATAGATTGGTTTCATTGTTGAAATACCATATCGATCCTGATTGTGCAGTGGTAATGATGTTTTCACCACTTTGTTCCGAAATGTTTCTTGCACGGTTGATGGCGGCTTGCTTTTCTTTTTCTTTCTTTTCCTTTTGTTTTTGTCTCTTCGATGCAATGATGCTGGTAGCAAGAATCATCAGCGAGTCTTCTGGTAAGGTTGAAAGATGTAAGAGACTGTCATTTTTGTGGATGGTCACAACTTGCTCCACAAAGTCAACAAGTATTTCTTGTCGCTTTTTAATTTCCGCGTAGCCTTCTTCGTCATTGGGTAGTGTACTGACGGTACTGTCATAGTAGCTTTTTGCGAGCGTGTAATTTTTCACAGAATCATAATAGATCTGACCCAGACTTAAGTACGAAAAGCCCTTTTGTCGATTGTTGTTTGTACTTGCTCTTACCGAATGCTTGTACTCCGTAATGGCCTCATCCAGGTTCCCATTTTTTAATTCAAACCCGGCCAGTTCATAATAGATTTTGTCTTGGTACTCCTTGTTTTTTGGATCCCTTAGCAGCGTTTTGAAGTACTTTCTGATTTTCTTTAAGTCGTTTTCTTTGGCTAGTTCAGTAACCTGGGCCATGTACAACTTGGCATAAAATTCTAGTTCGTACGTAGGGTGGTTCCTCAGTACATTCTTGTAGTAGCGAAATGCTTCGCTCTCGAAATTAAGTTCGTGATAAATCTGACCTATGATAAAATTGATGCGTGCTTTGTCAGAAGAAGTGTAAAGTTCTTCCGCTTTCACCAGGTTGTTTACCATCTTGTTCAAATCCTCCCGCTTCTGATGGAGATAGGCACTGTGCAGGTACAATCGCCGCTGATTCTCCCTGTTTAGCTTCTCTTTGGCCAAGAAATCAGTTACCGAGATTGCATTATTGTACTCTTCGAACTCTGTAAAAGTTTTGATAAGTTCTGTCAGTGCATAGTGCCGCGCGTTGTCGTTCTTGCTATGGGTATTGACATATTTATAAGTCTCTATTGCATCTGGAAACTCACGGGCATAATGTCGTGCTTTGCCAACGAGAATGTAACTGTCGTCTTCCCACTTAGATCCCGGATGCCGTTGTATTGCGATCGAAGCCTTTTGAATGCAATCCTCAATCTCCGTCTGTAGTGAAGCTGATTTAGTGGAATCAAACTGTGCAAAAATAGGTAGCACTCTATTGTAGTTCCACTCTTGACTTTCATAGATGGACGACTCGATTTCTTTGATTTTCTCATTGGCAATAAAGTAGGCGTTGTAATGAGCTGTTAGATCATGAAAAGAACCATTGAGCGGATTGTTTTTGTACGGAGAACAGCCCATGAATAGCATGAGGACTAAACAAAGCAGTCCTGTTCCTCGTGTGAAGGCTATTATGGTTTTTGAAATCGTACTAATCAACACTGCGTAAAGATAAAACAAGGGGTGATTGCATACCTTTGAGATTTTGGAAGAATATGGCTGCAAGAAAAACATTTAGTACTTGGCTAACGAACAAATACTTATTGATTATAAGGAATGAGGAAAATTTTGCTGAAAAAATCACATTTAGCTTCAACTATGCCAGAGTTTTCATCTTGCTGGCGATCCTAGGGTTAATTGTACTTTCATTGGCGATCTATCTTGTTACCGTAGGATTAGAGCGATGGCTGGATCCGCGTCATGCGCAAATGGTAGCGGACAGAAAAGTGATGGAACTGTCCAGCAAATTGGATTCTTTGGAGGGTGCTGTGCGGAGTAAAGATGTGTATATAGAGAATGTCAGAAGACTGTTCGCAGGTGAAGAGATTGCCCCATTGCAGGAAGGGAACGTTGAAACTGAACTCAAACCCGCAGACCTTTCGGAGAACATTCAACCCATTGATTCCCAATTTAGAGCGTCTTTTGAAAGTTCCGAGCTTTCGGACGTATCCACCTTACCGATGACCATCTCGTCTTCTCCCAATGAATTCAGAGAATTATATCTATTTAGTCCAATTGATGGATACGATGTCACCGATGTTTTTAATCCTAAAAAAGATCACTACGGTATTGATATAGTAGCGAGAGAGAATGAACCTGTTCGGTCTGTTGCAGATGGTGTGGTCATTATGTCCTCATGGACACTTGACGGTGGTTACATTATCGCCATTCAGCATTCAGGCAATTTAATCTCCGTTTATAAGCATAATTCGGAATTATTTAAAAACGTTGGTAATTTTGTTGCTTCAGGAGAAGTGATTGCTACTATTGGAAATACAGGAGAACTCACCTCAGGCCCACATTTGCATCTTGAGCTATGGCATAATGGAAACCCCGTTAATCCACAGGAGTATATCGCATTATAATAACAAGCTATGTTGAATAAGAATCAAAAAGAAGTAGACGAATTGAGTAACTCAAGCAACATTATCGGAAAAGGCACCATTGTCAATGGAAGCATTGAGACGTTTGGGAATATCCGTGTAGAAGGCAAGGTTGTGGGAGACATTAAGACCAAATCAAAAGCTGCATTTGGGAATTCATCTCAGGTGGATGGAAGTGTATTGGCTCAAAATGCGGAAGTGGCAGGTCATATTACCGGAACAATAGAGGTCACTGAGCTTCTTGTGCTCAAGGCAACTGCCTCGATAGATGGAGATATCATCACCAATAAATTGCTGGTCGAGCCAGGGGCTTCCTTCAACGGGAAGTGTAAGATGGGCGTAAAAAGCAAGGAGATCAAAATTGGAAAGCCCGAAGGAGAGGAACGACAGGCACTCAAAGCCTAAAACTGAAAAAAATTTTATGAGATTCTATGCGCTAGCTTTTGAGTTGGTAGCGGCGAATCTCATTTTTATTTTAGGGGGGTACTATTTGGATTCATCCACACAATTGAGTCCACTATTTATTCTTTTAGGATCTTTCCTGGCAATTGCTTTAACCATTTGGTTGCTCCTTAAATTTACCAGATGAAAAAATGGTTGATTCTAGGCTCGATTACTGCGGTTCTCCTGGTGATACCGGAATTGACTTTCCTTGAGGGAATGCTTCACCCTTCCTATTTTATCACTGTTGTATTTTTTTCGGTGCAGGCTTTGGTGCTCTTCAGAATTGACTCCTTAATTCGCGAAGAGTGGAAGGTACATGCCTCGCTGGTTAAGATAATCATCCGTTTTTTGTCCTCCGCGGTGTTCATTCTTGTCATGATTTACCAATATGCCGAACCATTTACTATGGTTGTTCAATTCATCATCATCTATTTGATTTATATGATCTTTGAAATAGGGGTCGCTTTGACTAACTTGCGGCGAAATTGAGAAGAGAACGAAAATCTAATGAGAAAAAGCTTCGGATTGATTAATTCTAACATCTTGAAAATCAGCTTGTTTTTCGTCATCTTGACGTTAGTTGTGCCTTCCTACGGATTGAGTGAAGGAGGAAGCAAAAAAGATGGACAAGAGGAGACATTCAATCCGGCTGAGATGATCAATCATCACATTGCCGATGGCCATTCTTGGGAGATTTTCCATGGGTTAACCGTGCATCTTCCCGTAATACTGTATTCTTCTGAAAAAGGGTTGGAAGTATTCTCTTCAGCCAACTTCTATGACGAGCATCACAATGTCGTCCCTTTCAACGGGTACGTGATGGACCACGAGCACATCACGCTTGAAGATGGACACCATGTGCTTGATCTTTCAATCACGAAGAATGTCCTCTTTTTGTTGATCGACGCTGCGATCTTGCTTCTCGTTTTTGGTGCTGTAGCACGAGGATATAAGAAAAACGCAGGAAAAGCACCAAAAGGAATTCAGTCTTTCTTCGAGCCGTTAATTGTTTTTATACGCGACGATATTGCCAAGGCGAATATTGGGGAGAAGAAGTATGAGCGTTTCATGCCTTATCTATTGACGGTATTTTTCTTCATTTGGTTTGGTAACCTACTGGGGCTACTTCCGGGAGCGGCAAATATGACAGGTAACATCGCTGTGACGCTCACACTTGCAGTTATCACCCTATTGATCACGTTGTTTTCCGGGCGTCAGACGTATTGGTTACACATCGTTGACCCGTTAGGTAAGTCCATGCCGTGGGCAGGTAAGATCTTATTGTACATAATTTTGTGGCCGGTTGAAATCATAAGTATTTTCACAAAACCATTCTCATTGATGGTTCGATTGTTTGCGAATATTACGGCAGGTCACATACTTATTTTGAGTATTCTAAGTTTAGCATTCATCTTTAAGAGTATCGGAATCGGAGTTGTTGGAGCAGCGTTTGCTACCGCGATGAATCTATTGGAATTGTTTGTTGCTATTCTTCAGGCATACGTCTTCACATTGCTTTCGGCATTGTATTTCGGGCAAGCTGTAGAAGAGGCACATCATTAATTGAATTTTTTAACTATTAATAAATAAATGTT
>CAZQJU010000117.1:0-11548 GCA_964593185.1 uncultured Roseivirgaceae bacterium | reverse complement strand
GGAGGTAATGTTCAATTAGATGCAGGAAATTCAATTAATGGGGATGGTGGTGATGTAGTACTAAGAGGTGGCATTACTACCGCAGCAAGTGTTTTTGTTGGAGGTAATATTCAATTAGAACCTGGAACAGGACCATCTCCAGCTGAGGCGGGCTACATAGATATGAATACAACGTCTGCTTTGAAACTTCCAAGCGGTACCACCGGAGAAAGATTGACCGGTGGTAGAGAAATACCCGGGATGATTCGGTATAACACTTCATTGACAACCTTCGAAGGATGGGATGGCGCTTCCTGGCTTGATTTAGCTGGAGGCGGATCGGTGACTAACCTTACTTCGGAAATTTCATTTGATCAAAGTGTGTCAGTAGGAGTATTACGAGCCAACGACCCTGCGACCGGCCAGGGAAATGACTTGGAGTTTGTAGCATCTGATGCTATGGGTGGTGGTCCAAGTAGAGGAGGTGATATTGTGTTAACCCCCGGTTTCCAAATTGGTGGAGGTAGAAATGGAAGGATAGAGCTGAATGGAGATTTGAATTTCGGAAATGGTACAGATAGACAAATTTCTGTTTCCCTGAATACGGCATCTAATGGAAATAACCTAACACTTTCTGCTGGTGATGGAGATTCTGGTTTTAATGGAGGGAACCTCTTCCTTGAAGCAGGCGCTGGCGCAGGAGCTGCCCCTGGGTTTATTAACATGTCTGGTGACGTTCGAATAGAACATCCCTCAGGTACGCAATCTGGAGCTCTCGAATTAGCTGATAATGGTGGGGCAAACGCTGTACGAATTGAGGCCAATGGAAGTTCTGCAGCCTATGCACTTGTATTGCCAGGAGCCCAAGGATCTGGTGCTTTGACAAATGATGGAGCTGGAAATTTGTCTTGGTCAAGTGCACCGAGTCTTACAAATCTTACATCTGACATCACCTTTGATGGGTCCGCTCCCAGAAGACTAGAAGTGGTCGATGCAACAGGAGGATTTGGTGGAACTCTGTCCATCGAGTCTGGTGATGGTGATGGTGCCGGAAATGATGGAGGCGCTTTGAATATTAATTCGGGTTCTGCTAGTGGTGGCTCAGGTGCGAGTGGTGGAGGTATCACGATGATTGCAGGATCAGGTGATGGTGCCGGATTTGGAGGTCAGTTAGATTTAAATGCTGGTGCAGGTTTTGCAGGTGCAAGTGGAGGAGATGCTTTCTTGGCTGCTGGATCAAATTTAGCTGGAGGGGGTAATGGCGGTTCCGTCGGTGTTACTGCTGGCAATGCATCTGGAGCGGGTAATGGAGGTGATATCACGTTGACTCCGGGAACGGGTACAGCAAATGGAATTGTAGATATTGCTGCCAATACAGCACTTAAACTTCCTACAGGTGCGGATGGAGACCGACCGACTCCTGAAGTTGGAATGATACGCTACAATACCGGAACTTCTGATTTTGAGGGATACAATGGTACATGGAATTCTTTGGGTGGAGGAGGATTTAGCACTTCTCTGACTGAAGTTACTGATCAGAATTTTGTTCTTGGTTCATCATCTGGTGCAGCTTTTAACCCCGGCGCTGGGCAATTTCAGTTAGCATCCGTTGCTCCTTCAGGCAAAGCATTCCTTTCTGCATCTTCTTTTGGAGGTAGTGGATCTGAGCTTAGGCTTAGTTCCGCCGCAGGAAGCCAAGCAGCACCTACCACTTTAGGTGCAAATGCATTGATTGGTGAATTGGCGTTTGAGGGGTACGGAGGGACTGCACCAAGTTTCCGCTTTGGTGCATTGATTACGACAGAAACAACTCAAGCATGGAGTGGAGACGCAACACTTGGTACCAGGATGTCATTCAGTACAATTGCAACTGGGTCTGGTGCGCTCATCGAGTCACTAAGCCTTAATGGCGAAACCATAGCGATGAATGGCCGGCTAACAGTAGCGGATAATTTGTCTAACAACCTTAACCCGATTTTGACCTTAGACAGATCTGGAGGAACAAACTCAGCCACGGCCATACGCTTCACCAATGATGATGGTTTTTTTGGTGCAGGTATTACCGCAGCAGGAAACTTTGCAATTAGTGGTAGAGATGCGAATATTGGGTTGTCGTCGGATGTACTCACGGTTGATGGTGGAACCGGAAATGTCAATGTAGCCAACGACTTATCAGTAACTGGTCAGACTGCCACAACGGATTTAAATGTTGATCAAACAGCAACTTTATCGGGTAATGTAATAAGTGTGGTTTCCGGTCCTGTTTCGGATGGCTTTACTCCTTCATCTAGGGTTGTCCGAATTGGAGTTGGTGAAACGATAAATAATATCGCCCCAGGCACTGAAGGACAAGAGATTATCTTAATAACTGAAGGTCCGGCAAACTTTAATGAAAGTTCTACTTTGGACTTGGAAACCACGCCATTTAATGCTCCTGGAGCTAGAAGTACGCTTCATTTAGTTTTTATTGGAACAAGGTGGGTTGAGATTTCGAGAACCACTAAGTAGGGATTAGAAGTTATGCTAACTACTAAGGAGAAACTGTTCAGGAATAATATCAAGAGTTTAATGCTTCTTTTAATAAGCTTTATACCTCTAATATCCATTGGGCAAACAGTCACCTTCAATGAAGGGGTGATTTTTTCATTGGGCTCGAGTGCATCTTTCACAGCTGGCGGTGATGCCAATTTTATTGGACCTCTGCAAAACAGCGGTACCATTGTAGCGCAGCAAGATCTCAACTTCTTTGCCAATCAAAATGTGGGCAGCTTGAAGTTTACGGGTTCCGGAGATCAGGAAATTACCGGGGATACGCTCTTTATTACTGACCTCGAAGTAGATAAAACAGGAAACGTCAAGGTAATGACGGCTCAGATATTTGTTTCCGGGAATCTGGATGTCGTGTCCGGTGTCGTGCAAACCGATGATATTGACGACTTAATCGTAACGGGAGTCTCCAGTGAAGGTGGAGACGGATACGTAGAAGGAAAGCTTGTAGGACTTTCTACTGGCGATCCCGTTAGCTTTCCAATGGGCATCAACAACTTTAAAAACACGATCACAATTTCCAATACCACGCCTGATGTCCGACTAATTGTAGAGTGCCTTGTTCCTGTAGACACATTGATTGCCAGCGATGAGATGGAAGGGATAGCTGAACAAGTGGAATGGCAGATTCGCACCGTGTCGGGAAGCACGCAAGCAACATTGACTGCCAATTTTTCCGGACTGAATTTTGTCAACTTTACCGGAAGAGAACCCATACGTGCAGACAGTAAGGCACCTGGACTTGTCATGTTGCAAAAAGAAGATACAATCTATTCGATCTTGAATAGCACAGAAGCTACCCCCGAGAATACGGGTTCTACAGAGACATCGGGACGCATTGTAAGTTCATCCACCATCACGATCGACACCGCAATCACACGAATCAACGTAGCATGGTTGCCTTTTAAGGATGAGGCGGAGATGTTTGTTCCAAATGTCTTTTCACCAAATGGATTTTATGAAGAGAACAGGATCTTCCGGCCGTTCTTCGCAGGCGGATCTGTAACAAGTGTGACCATGCGAGTATTCAACGCGTACAACGATGAGGTCTACCAATATACGGAGAGCGGAACGGATATTGACTTGTCCCTTATTGGCTGGGACGGGAAACTAAGAGGGGGTCAACCTGCAGAGGAAGGTGTATATTACTATCAAATTATTTTAACCTCGCCTGATTTTCAGAATGCTACGGATGGCGAAAGAACCGGAACTGTGCTATTGGTTAAATGATGAGAAAGATATTCACCCTTTTATGGATCGGCAGTACCATTGCCCTATCTGCACAAGAAGCACAGTTTTCGCAATACTATGCAAGTAGTGCAGTCCTCAATCCCGCATTCATCGCAACCAATCCAAATTTCTCCTTCAACACAAACTACAAAAGAGCGGGGAATCAGGGTTCTGATGCTTTTCTGGAGCTGATGCAAGCATCGTTTAGTTACCCGTTGAAAAAACAGACCAGCCGTGACTTTCAAATAGGAGCTATTGGAGCAACCTTCTGGAGAGAAACGCGAGGTTTCGAAGGTGTTTATTCAGCACAAAAAATACTGATTACCGGAGCCTATGCCATTAAACTCTCAAGGTTGACAAATCAACGCGTGATTTTTGGTTTGCAGGGAGGCTTAGTACAGAATCAGATCGATGGAAGCAACTATGAGTGGGGATCGCAGTTCAATCGCTACCTGGGGTTCGATAACACATTGGATGGAGAGCCGGTGAGTTCGGAAGCTATCTTTTATCCAACGATGAATTTTGGGGTCGTCTATTCCACGTTTGACAACGACAGTTATTTGATTCGAGATCGTGCCCTGCTTGTTGGGTTAAGCGCAGACTACCTAAACGAGCCAAAAGTAGAGCAACAAGGACTTGGCATCACGACCAGAAGCCGGATCTTCCGTGCATTTAGCTACGCAAGTTTCACGCTTGCACCACGTCTTTCGATCTACCCCTCCGGTTATGTGCTTTATTCGGATGGAAACGAACAGATCAATGCTGGACTGTACTTGTCTTCGCTCGTAAGTTTACCTCGCGCGATAAACTCTGTCGTGCTTCAAGTGGGAAGCTGGTATCGTGTAGATGATTCAATCATTCTATTGGCAGGTGTAAAATGGAATGAACTGCGCATGGGAATGAGCGTAGATCTGAACGCCACTTCTTTTGATGTGAATGAAGCATTAGGTAATAATCTTCCTTCGTACGAGATTTCGCTGACGTATAATTTGGATCTTTCAAGATCCTTGGGGAATGTTTCAAGCCCCATATTTTAAACCATCCAAAGAGTCCAGTTAAGTTGCATTGTGTTGATTTCCGTGTTGAAGAAGTAGATTTGCATGAAATTACCAGTCAATCGCCGAAAGTATAAATGCTGAAGAAGTTCATTTACCTCATCGCTTTGCTCGGAGTTTTCGCAAGCACAGTGGCACAATCGGTTCCTCGTTTGACGCGTGCTGCAAATGAGCTTTTCGAAAATGATCGCTACCTGGACGCAACAGAATATTATGAAAAGATCGTAAGCCTTGACAAACGCAAGGAGCTTTTTGAGGCAAGATATCGGCTGGGGGTCTGCTATCTGGAATCCTTGCGCTATGACGAGGCAGAGGTTGTTTTTAAAGAATTGGGACAGATTAACAAGCCTGAGAATGACTATCGTGGACAAGCAATTTACCGGCATGCCTCTATTTTGAAGGTCGAATCTGAGTTTGAAAAGGCTGACTCACTTTTTGCTTATGTCATATCCATATCCAATGATCAAGACTTGATTAAACTGTCCCGTAAGCAAAAGGAGGGATGCTTGTTGGCACTACGCCAAAATGCGATCGACCGCGGGTTTTCGGTTGAATTGCTGGAGGACGTTAACTCCAGATACCACGACTTTGGGGCCGTGATCAATCCGAGTAACAAACAACTTGTGTTGGCCACTACCCGAAACCTGGGAGGTGTACAGTACGAGGGGACGCAGTTTCAAGGTGTTTTACCGGATTTGGCTTCATTTGAGAACAACCGAGGTCGGTGGAGGTTGAACAGCAATGCCCAACGATTTGATCGATTGAATACCGAATGGTCTGAAGGGGCAGGTTCATTTACCAAAGATGGGCAGAGGTTCTATTTCTCGACCTGCACAGGGAAACAGGGTGCAGGCTGCAATATCATGGTGAGCAATTTGGTGGACAACAGGTGGTCTGATCCGGTTCCACTGAATAAATACATTAACGAAGAAGGCTCTCAAAACAAGCAACCTTTCATTTCTGCAACAGGTGACACCTTGTTTTTTAGCTCTGATCGAACCGGAGGCTATGGTGGAAGTGATATTTGGATGAGTCTACGTGGGATAGATCCGGAATCATGGGGCCCTGCGATAAACATGGGAGACGTGATCAATTCTTCCGAAGAAGACATTACACCGTACTATTCATCGGCCTTCAATTGTCTCATCTTTGCAAGTAATGGGCATGTCGGGTACGGAGGGTTTGATTTGTATGCCGCCAAAGGGGAATCTTTTTTTGAACCGGAAATCTACAATCTTAGTGCCCCGTTTAATTCACCATTGGACGACACCTACTTTAACGTATCTGATTCTCTAGGTACACTCGCATCGAACAGGGAAGATCGTAGGATTTTAAATCTCTACTCGTTCAGCGTTCCTGACGAAAAGCTATTTCTTTCTTTGTTGATTTCGGGAGAGTCGTTGATCGACGGTCAAGTTGTATCCCGCTTTCGGGATACACGTACATTAGACCTTTTTGCTTTTCGGGTGGAAGATTACCAAGGGTATGAACTGTTTGCTCCCGAGAAGCGAATCAAACCTAAGCCATCTGTGATAGCTAAAAAAGAGGCAAAAGAGGCAAAAGAAGCAGTAGCGGCGGCGGAGCCAACCCCGGATCAAAATCAGGGCCTTGAATCCTATAGTGAGTTCGACGCGGTAGAAAGCTATTATGGCAATTCAAGTTATACTGCGAGAGCAGCTAACTCGGTTGATTTTGAGCACGTCTACTTCAGGTATGGCTCGGCCAAGCTGGACCCTGCTGCAAAGCAATCGCTTAAGGAGTTGGCTACTCAGATTCGAGATTTAGATCTTTCTTCCATTGAAATACTGGCGTATACCGATGTAGATGGAACTACAGCGTTTAATCAAAAACTGAGTGAGCAACGGGGAATGGCCTTACTAGAGTACATGATCAGCTTGGGTATCCCGGAAGACTTGATTGTGGTTCGCCCCCGAGGGGAAGGTCCATTGTCCTCAAGGACCAGCTGGTATTCTAAGATGTTTAGTCGCAGGGCCGAAATAATTGTCAACGCTAACAAACCAATCCAGCTCAATCGAGCCAAGCCGTATGCGGTTCGGTATGAAAAAACCTTTGATGAAGTGGCGGGCCTTTTGGGAATAGATCCCGCAGGTCTGAAACAGTGGAATACCTTCGCCAAGGATACCATCGAGGCAGGTTCCATCATTCGGATCGGAGAAGAGCTTCAATTGATTCCTAACATTCGGTATTTTCTGGAAGAACAGGACTTGCGAAATTCGTTCTTCATGTACACGGTCAAACCCAATGAAACACTTACGTCGATCGCAGAGAAGTACAATACGATGGAGGAGCTAATTGCTGAAGTAAACCACGTGGAAAGTGACTTGAAAGCGGGCGATGAGATTTTTATCTATCGCTTGCGATAAGAAGGAACAATCTTTAAGATAAGCCTTCCAGACTCTCCTTTAAGGTTTTAATCTTTGCCTCAGCATCTGCTAGTTTTTTCCGTTCCATTGCTACGACTTTTTCCGGAGCGTTGTCAACAAAGCGTTCATTGGACAACTTTTTCTCTACACCTGTCTTGAATCCCTGCATTCGGTTCAGTTCTTCCTCAATTTTCTTACGTTCCGCTTCAACATCTACTTCTTCAGACGCTGGAACGAAGAATTCGTCTGATCCAATAACGAAACTAAAAGCACTAGTGGGCTTTTCACCTTTCGTGATGGTCGAAACATTGGCCAATTTTTGCAAGGATTCTCCAATAGCCTCAACACTTCTTGAGTTGGTGATGAGCTCCAGGGAGTCCTTAGGAGAGATCCCTTTAGAACTTCTAATATTACGTATACTCGAGGTGATCTCAAACAATAGATCAGCCTCCGTAAGTATGTCTTCATTAAAGGCTTCAGCGGTAGGCCATTCCGAAATGATAAGGGCTTCTTTTCCACTTCGATCCTTTAGTTCATGCCACAATTCTTCTGTGATGAATGGCATAAAAGGGTGGAGAATCTTCAGTGCTTTTTCAAAAAGGGCAATGGTTGCCTCATACGTTGCCGCATCAATTGGCTTTCCATATTCCGGCTTGATCCACTCGAGATACCAGCTACAGAAGTCGTTCCAAACCAACTTGTAGACAGTCATCAAAGCATCTGACATTCGGAATTTGGCGAAGTGATCTTCGAGTTCGGTTAGCGCTTTATTGAACTTGCTGGCAAACCACTCAATCGCCTGCTGATTTGTTGCAGGCTGAGGGCCTGGTGTCTGCTTCCATCCTCTCACGAGTCGATAGGCATTCCATATTTTGTTGGAAAAATTTCGTCCCTGCGCCACCAACTTCTCATCAAAAAGCAAATCATTTCCAGCAGGTGAACTGAACAGCATTCCTGTACGCACCCCATCGGCTCCAAATTCCTTAATTAAATCAAGTGGATCTGGAGAGTTACCTAGAGATTTGGACATTTTTCTTCGTTGCTTGTCACGTACGATCCCGGTGAGGTAAACGTTCTCAAAGGGTTTTTCATCCAGGTACTCGTAGCCTGCAATGACCATCCTTGCTACCCAGAAGAAAAGAATTTCAGGTGCAGTTACAAGCGTTTGTGTGGGGTAGAAGAAACGAAGCTCCTCGTTTTTAGCTTTGTCAATTTTGCCTGTTTCAGGATCAAAACAGTTCTCATTGAATCCATCAAATACTGCAATCGGCCAGAGGTTTGAGGAAGCCCAGGTGTCGAGTACATCTTCGTCTTGACGGAGATCACTTTCGGTTAAATCTTGATTTCCAGTGACTTTGATGGCTTCTTCCAATGCAAGCGCCGAAGTCTCAGCCACAACGTAGTCTTCCTCGCCAGGGCCGTAATAATAGGCTGGAATTTGCTGCCCCCACCACAGTTGACGGGAAATATTCCAGTCACGAACATTTTCCATCCAATGGTTGTAGGTGTTCTTAAACTTTGCAGGGAAAAGTTGAATTTCGTTCTCCATCACAGCTTTGTGGGCTCTCTTAGAGATTTCTTTCATCTTAATGAACCATTGCAAAGAGAGTTTTGGCTCTACTACAGAGTTCGTACGTTCGGAGCGTCCAATTTTCGTAACAAAGTCTTCTTCTTTGACCAGAATACCTGCTTCTTTAAGGTCTTTTACAACCATTTTGCGAACCTTGAATCGATCTTCTCCGATATAGCGGTCAATCTCGCATTTAGCATTTAGCTTACCATCTAAATCGATCGTATCGACAATCTCCAGGTTATGTCGGAGTCCGATTTCATAGTCATTCGGGTCGTGCGCTGGTGTCACTTTCAAGCAACCGGTACCAAAATCTAATTCTACGTAATCATCACCAATGATTGGGATCTCACGATTAACAAAGGGTACCAAGGCCTTCTTTCCAATAAGATCCTTAAACCGATCATCTGTAGGGTTCACCGCAATAGCCGTATCTCCCATGATGGTTTCCGGACGCTGGGTTGCAATGGTCACGTAGTTATTGGTGCCCTTGATCTGATATTTTACATGATAAAGCGTGGCATTTTCACCTTCCTCCTTGTAAATCACCTCTTCATTTGAGATCGTGGTTTGAGCTTCACAATCCCAGTTAACCATACGCAATCCACGATAGATGTACCCTTTTTTGTAGAGGTCGACGAACTGTCTGATCACAGCTTTATGATACCCTTCGTCCATGGTAAAAGCGGTGCGATCCCAATCACAGGATGCCCCCAGTTTTTTAAGTTGCTCCAGAATGATGCCGCCATACTTTTCCTTCCACTCCCAGGCATGACCAAGAAACTCCTGACGGGTGAGATCACTTTTTTTAATGCCTTGCTCACGGAGCATTTTCACGACTTTGGCTTCGGTAGCAATGGAGGCGTGATCTGTTCCCGGAATCCAACAGGCTTCTTTTCCCTCCATTCTTGCTTTTCGAATCAAGACGTCCTGGATGGTGTTGTTGAGCATGTGTCCCATGTGAAGCACCCCCGTAACATTTGGTGGCGGAATCACGATCGTGTACGATTCTTTGCCAGCTTTAGGTGTAGCATGAAAGAACTTATGGTCTAGCCAATATTGGTACCATTTGTCTTCAACTTGGGTCGGATCATATTGTGCCGATATGCTCATTGGAAAAAGGTCTTCGATTCAAATTGGGCGCAAATTTAGACAGTACCAGGAACTCAATCACTAATTCATCATTTACTAATCGCTAAATCTTTCTTTGTGTTTAAACTTGCCAAATGACAGCAATAACTGCAAACGACCCCAACCTTAGCTCTTGGGTACAGGTACCCGATAACTCCGATTTTCCGATACAAAACCTGCCGTTT
Organism: uncultured Roseivirgaceae bacterium; assembly: GCA_964593185.1. Lineage (GTDB taxonomy): Bacteria > Bacteroidota > Bacteroidia > Cytophagales > Cyclobacteriaceae > Ekhidna. The sequence continues at coordinate 1,467 of CAZQJU010000117.1, read as the reverse complement.
GGCATCTTTGAACTAAAAGGCTACCGTCAAGCAGGCGTGGCCATTGGAGACCAAGTACTTGACCTTGCTTTATTGCAGAGTTATGGATTGTTGGATTCGTGTGGCCTGCCTGATAAGATTTTTGAGCACGATACACTCAATCCGTTCATGGCGCTAGGAAAAATGAAGGCTAGGGTTGTAAGGAATCGCATTTCTGAGCTTTTGGCGACCGGCAATGAGGAATTGGCTAGCCATATAGCAGTGAGATCCATACTCGTATCCATGACCAAGGTAAGAATGTGTATGCCGGTTTCCATTGGTGATTACACAGACTTCTACTCCAGTGAGCAGCATGCCTACAATGTGGGGTGCATGTTTAGAGATCCCCAAAATGCATTGATGCCAAATTGGAAGCACATTCCTGTAGGTTATCACGGCCGTGCATCTTCCATAATCCCTTCCGGCACGCCCATCCACCGTCCCAAGGGGCAGCAACGTCCCAATGAAGATGAGCCCCCCGTTTTTGGTCCTTGTAAGCTGCTGGATTTTGAATTGGAGATGGCGTTTATCACGTGCGGAAAGAATGAGCTAGGCGAGTCAATTACCACGTCAAAAGCGGAAGACCACATTTTTGGCTTGGTACTATTCAATGATTGGTCTGCACGAGATATCCAAAAATGGGAATACGTGCCTTTGGGTCCGTTCTTAGCTAAAAACTTTGCTTCGTCGATTTCACCTTGGATTGTAACCCTGGATGCCCTGGAGCCATTTCGGATTCCTGGTCCCGTCCAAGATCCTAAAGTACTCTCGTATCTTGAGTTTGATGGGGACAAACATTTTGATATCAACCTGGAGGTTGCGATTCAACCTGAAGGATCAGACGAAAAGGTGGTTTCCAACTCGAACTTTAAATATATGTATTGGAATATGGCCCAGCAGTTGGCGCACCACACGGTCAATGGATGCAACATCAAAACGGGGGATTTGTATGGTAGTGGTACCATTTCGGGTCCAGATCCTAGCGAGTACGGGTCTATGTTGGAGATCTCTTGGCGAGGCACCAAACCTGTCGCTATGCCGGATGGTACTGAACGTAAGTTCATCCAGGATGGAGATACGGTAGTTATGCGGGGCCATGCTGAGCGGGAAGGAGTCAGGATTGGTTTCGGTGAAGTCAGTACGAAGGTGTTGCCCTAGATAAAGTGTAGCTTGAAAAGACTGGTTTGATTTTGTGAATTGTGCTAGGTTTGCTCGCATCAAATCAATGTTTATGCTACCAATTAAATACCGAGTAGTCTCCTTAGTACTTCTGTTTTCCAGTTTCCTATTTTTTATCTCATGTGGAGATGATGAACTTAAGGAGCAAAAAGGGGCTGTCACATTTTCATTCTCTGTAAAAAGTCAAGATGGGGCAAGAGTGACAGATGATATCGATCTTGAAAAAGTTGTCTTGGCTGTAGAAGAAGATGACGGAGCAATTGTACTTGA
>CAZQJU010000116.1:0-11645 GCA_964593185.1 uncultured Roseivirgaceae bacterium | reverse complement strand
CTGTTGAGTTAAGACTTAAAGAACAATCTCTAAAGCTCATTTTTTTATATAAAAAAAGTTCCCTCACTTTTTTAAGAGGAATTCCATTCATCCAATGCATATCGTACCTGACCCGACTTTTTCACCTAACAAAACAAACAGTTACATCGTCTGGAACGTTTTCATTATCTTTAAAGCATATTCCACCACCGCTTGGTCATTCATTCGCAAAAAACCGTAACTATTTGGCTAAGCACCTTTTTGTATATGGCAAGTATCAATTGCGCCGGAAACGGTAATTGGTAGACCTGCGATTTCATAAATACTTATAACCAGCTTATTACATGAGTATAATGATACGTGTGGGGTTTCTAATAGTACTAGTGTCAGCGGTTCTGGATACAGCCGTTGCAAAAGACCCTAATGAAGTAAAGCGTCATTTCACAACTCCCACGATTTTATCCGTGGAAGTTCCGACAAATGCCACGTATACTAACGGAGCAGAATTAAGCTTTGACATTAACTTCAGTGAACCTGTCAACATCACCGGTAGTCCTCAACTTTCACTAACCATCGGGTCGACTACTGTACTTGCCGACTTCGATGAGGGGAATGGGACTTCCACACTATCATTCGTGTACACCGTACAAACCGGAGACCTTGACCAGGACGGCATCGAGATCGCTTCCCTAAATCTGAATGGTGGCACCATACAAGACCTCTTAGGGGATGATGCCAATCTCACCTTAAATAATGTAGAAGACTTAACTGGTGTCCGTGTCGATGCGGTTATTCCAGTTGTGACCTCTGTAGAGGTTCCCTCAGACGGAACCTATCGTGAAGGCGAGAGCCTGAACTTTACGATAAACTTAGATGATGTGGTATTTGTGTTTGGCCTGGCTCCACAACTTATCATCGACATTGGTGGTTCCTCCGTGAATGCCACGTATACGGGAGGTCTTTTTGGAACCAATCTAACTTTTTCCTACACGGTCTTGGCAGGACAAGAAGATACTGATGGAATCGAAATTGTCTCCATTAGTGGGGGCTCCATTACCGACCAGGCTGGTAACAATGCTGATCGAACTTTGAACAACATTCAAGATCCTTCAGGTGTTCTTGTAGATGCCGTTGGTCCTGTGATTACCTCAGTTAGCGGGCCTACAGACGGAACCTATGGAATAAACGATGACTTGATTTTTTCTGTCAACTTTGACGAGCAAGTAACCGTATCGGGATCCCCACAATTGTTCATTCAAATTGGTTCTAGTTCGATTAATGCAACGCTGACGGGAGGTTCCGGAACCTCTTCATTGACTTTTGAATACACCGTGCAGCCAGGAGATGAGGATACCGATGGAATCGCAATCAACGCACTTTCCTTAAACGGAGGAACCATCGAGGATGCCCTAAACAACACTGCTAGCCTAACACTGAATAACGTAGATGATTTAAGTAATGTATTCATAGATGGCATTACCCCTGTAGTTACTTCTGTCAATGTACCGGCAGATGATCTATATGGCACTACCGACGTATTAAACTTTACCGTCAACTTCAGCGAACCGGTCGATGTCACCGGGGCTCCATTACTTTCCGTTGACATCGGAAGCTCAGCTATTACTGCAAGCTTGACCGGAGGTTCAGGTACCGCATCACTGACGTTCCAATACATTGTTCAGACAGGTGATGAAGATATCGATGGTATCAATGTAGCTTCTTTGGCACTCAATGGAGGAACCGTGGAAGATGCTGTCGGCAATGATGCCAACCTTACGTTGAATAACATTGATAATACCAGTGATGTGTTGGTAGATGGGATCCTTCCAACCATCCTATCAGTAGCTGTCCCGACTAATGATATTTATGGAGCTGATGACTTGTTGTCCTTCGACATTGAGTTTAGCGAAGTCGTTGTCGTTACAGGCACGCCGCAGCTTTCTATCACGATAGGATCAAGTACCGTAAATGCCAACTTTTCCGGCGGTTCCAACTCTTCTACCCTTTCTTTTCAGTACATGGTCCTGATTGGGGAAAACGATACTGATGGTATCGACGTGAATGCCCTAGGTCTTAATGGAGGGACGATTAGTGACCTTGCTGATAACAATGCTGATCTCACGTTAAACAACGTAGCAGATCCTAGCGGGGTATTGGTAGACGGTCTTGAACCTATTATCACATCTGTAGATGTGCCACCTGATGGTACCTATTCTGGCACCCAGACCTTGAATTTTCAAGTAAATTTTAATGAACCCGTTAACGGAACAGGATCACCCGAACTATCTTTCATCATTGGAGCTACTACCGTCCAGGCTTCTTTGAGTGGAGGTTCTGGAACGACCACCCTAACCTTTTCTTACATTGTTCAAACCGGTGAACAAGATTTGGATGGGATCACCGTCACTTCGCTTGACCTAAATGGGGGTACCATTGAGGACATTGCGGGTACGGACGCAGACCTTACACTCAACAATGTCGCAGATGCTTCCAACGTGTTTGTGGATGCCATTCCTCCCGTGGTTAACGCCGTCAGTGTTCCTGCTGACGATACGTACGCCATTGATGAGCAATTGTCCTTTACCGTGAGCTTTGACAAAAACGTCAACGTAGGTGGAAGTCCTATCCTTTCGGTTGTGATCGGGACTACCACTGTAAATGCATCGTTCGCTAGCGGATCAGGTTCTCAAGATCTGATTTTCACCTATACCGTGCTTGATGGTGAAGTAGATACAGATGGAATCGCCATCGTTTCCCTTGGATTAAACAGTGGCTCCATTCAGGATTTAATCGGCAATCATGCTGATTTAACGCTCAACAACGTGGCGGATGCAAGTGGAGTGCTTGTCGATGGCATCGCTCCTACCATCACTTCGGTAAATGTTCCTGCTGACGATACCTACATCATCCTAGAAACCCTAAACTTCACCGTGAATTTTGATGATGTTGTAAACGTTTCGGGAAACCCACTACTTTCCATCGGTATCGGGGGATCGACTGCAACCGCCGCCTTAACCGGAGGATCAGGGACGGCATCCCTTACTTTCGAATACATTGTACAGACAGGCGACGAAGACAGCGACGGCATCAGCGTCACTTCATTGTTACTCAATGGAGGAACCATTGAAGATGCAGTAAGCAATGAAGCAAACCTTACCCTTAACAATGTTGCGAATGCAAGCGCGGTTCTAGTAGATGGAGTTCGCCCCTTAGGAACCATTAGTACCTCAGCGAGCAATGCAACGAATGAAAACCCCATTCCCATCCAAATCGATTTCTCCGAGAGTGTGATTGGATTAATCTCGACGGATGTGGATGTGAACGGAGGATCTATAGCAAATTTCTCAGGCACTGGGGACCTGTACACATTTGACTTAATTCCGTCAGGAGAAGGGCTGATTACCGTCGATATTGCCGAAGGCGTAGCTACAGACATTCCGGGTAATGACAACCTTGTAAGTGCGCAGCTTCAAATTACCAGTGATGTTAGCGCTCCAACAGGCTATACGGTTTCCATGGATTTAAATGGCGAGACCGCTATTAACTCCTTAAATCAAAGTTCTATCAATTTTACCATTACCGGAGGTGAAGTTGGCGCAGTCCTAACATACGAATTCGAAGCAACCGACGGAACCATGATCGTGGGGACAGAAAATGTCACCTCTACAAACCAGACGTTTACGAATTCAGGCACAGGGTATGATCTGTCAAGCCTAGTGGATGGGCCAATTACGTTGACCATTCGTTTGACTGACCCCGCTGACAATACCGGAGGGGATGCGATCACCAATGAAAACAAAGACACCACTCCTCCGACCGGCTATTCCATCCAATGGAGCGATAACTTCATTAGCGCCGCTGAAGCGAACACTACGACGTTCATCCTTAACAATGGTGAGGAAAATGCGATCCTTGAATATTCGGTAACCAGCTCTGGGGGAAGCAGTATCGGACCCTTTACCGTCAGCATGGATGCCACAAATGCACAAACCATTACGGTGGATGTGAGTATGCTGGAGGACGGAACTTTGACGATTGAAGGAACTCTGACAGATACGGAAAGCAATGAAGGAACTACGGTTTCTGATAATACACTGCTAGATCAGTCGGCACCCATCTTCATAAGTGTGACTGACAATGAAGATGGAAATTATCGGGCAGATGAATCGATAACCCTTATTGCAGATATGGGAGAAACGGGGTTGTCCATTTCGGGCGATGTAAGTGTCTTTGATACCGACTTTGGGATGTCCGTTGCTTTTACGGATCAAACCGATGGTACGTATTCGTTAACCACCAACGCGCTCGACCTTTCCGGTGGCATGATGGAAGGTGCTGCCATAGCGGTGACAATCACTGCCACAGATCCCGCAGGAAATAGTGCCTCCGATAACAGCCTAGCACTTTTGCTCGACAAGACTGTACCAACTGGATATGCAGTCGTATTAGATGAGTTGCGCTATGGACTAAATAATCAAGAATCGGCTTCCTTTACGATTTCAGGTGGTGAAATCGGCACGAGTTATCAATATGAACTGACGTCCAATGGTGGTTCCGGAATGGTGAATGGGAATGGCAGTGTGACGAATACTTCGCAGCAGATTAGCGGAATCGACATCAGTAACCTAATTGATGGCGATTTGCTTTTATCGGTTACGCTCACGGACATCTCCGGAAATGCCGGTGCAGCTGCCACCTTTGGGGACAGTGAAAAGATTACCGGACCACCGGTAATAACCTCAGCACAAGTATTTACCGTTGACGAAAATGCTTCGAACGGGACATCTATTGGAACCGTATCAGCATCAGACCCTGCAGGGCTGCCGCTGACTGACTGGGCAATCCTGAGCGGCAATGACGCGGGCATTTTCAGTCTGGATCAAACTTCGGGAGTACTGACAATTCTGGATAATTCCGTGTTAGACTTCGAAATTGCATCCTCATACAACTTGTCACTTACGGTCAGCAATGGCTTTGTTAGTTCTGCTTCAGAAAGTGTCACGGTCAATCTCAACGATCTTAACGATAATGCTCCGACTGTAGATCCTTCACAAAGCTTTAGTGTGAATGAAAATGCAGCTGCCAGCCTTGTAGTGGGCACAATTACCGCCTCGGATGCGGATGCCGGAACTACCTTTTCCGCTTGGTCTATTGTTAGCGGGAATGAAGATGGAATATTGACACTTGATCCTAGCTCTGGTGAACTTTCCATCGCTAATAACACGCTGTTAGATTTTGAACGCATTCAAAGCATCTCGATTAGGGTCAACGTAAGCGATGGTGCAAATACGTCTGCTGATGAAACGGTGGTGATCACCATTTTGGATGAAAATGACAACGTCCCTGTAGTCACACCTAATCAGACCTTCATTGTTCCCACTCCCCTGACTACCCTAACTTCTTTTGGAACCATCCTGGCAACGGATCCCGATGGAAATACTGCCTTTTCCAATTGGACCATTGTAAGCGGCAATGATGCCAGCTTCTTCAGCCTGGATGCTACGACCGGTGACCTAGGGCTAACGACGACAACAGGCATAAGCGAGCTTTCCTATACGCTTATCGTAAGCGTTAGCGATGGACTTAACACAAGTCAGCCGGCATCCATTTCCATTTTAATTGGGGACGCCGTTGCACCGGAGGTTGTCCTAAGTTCCTCTGTTCCAACTGCAACAAATGTGTCTACGCAATCTTTCACGGCTACATTCAGTGAAACGGTTATCGGGTTTGAAGTAAATGATATCAGCGTCAGCAATGGTACCGTTGCTAACCTTAGCGAAAATAGTTCACTGGTGTATACGTTTGATGTGACGCCCGCGGATGAGGGGACTGTTGAGGTATCGATCCCGGCAGGTGTGTTAACTGACAACTTCCTAAATCCCAATGACGGTTCCAATACCATCTCCTTCATTTACGACATTACCCCTCCAACGGCTACCATAACATCCAACAACGGACCATTAACCAATCAATCAGTTTCCATTGTATCCATAGCATTCAATGAGCTAGTTGAAGGTTTGACCACGCAAGAACTGGGTGGTTCAAACGTGGCGTTTGACAATCTGGAATTTGCCAATGGGACCTATACGCTCACTAGTACCTCCGTAGAAGGCGTAGTGGAAGTAATCCTGGAAGAGGCAACTGTTCTTGACTTGGCGGGCAATCCGAATGTTGAAGCAGCTTTTACCTGGACAATTGACCAAACTCCCCCTTCCGGTTATCAGCTAAACATTTTAGATGAAGTCATAAACACGCTAAACCAAGATAATCTGAGATTTGAAATTCTCGATGGAGAAGAAGGATCTACTTATGCTTACACGGTGGCAAGTGTTGATCCAATTCAAGGAAGCGGACAACTCGATGATTTGCAAAATCAAATAATCGATGGAATAGACGTAGCGTCTCTATCGGATGGATTGCTGGAAATTTCCTTGATCCTCTCCGATGAAGCTGGCAATCAAGGTCTGCCAGTACTTGGAGAGGTCTTGAAAAATACACGCGATGAGATACCTCAAGGGTTTAATCCTGATCTGGAACCCTGGGTGATACCCGGCATTGAAAATTTTCCAGATAACAAGGTGGTCATTTTTAATCGGTATGGTAACAGAGTCTGGGAGGTAGAGGGCTATGACAATCTGGACAATATCTGGAGAGGAAATGCCAACGTTTCCGGAGTTATTGGTAGTGGTGGTGTTCCTGACGGCACATACTTCTATGTTTTGGAATTTACAGACGGTGCGTTTCCGTCAAAAAGTGGGTTTGTAATTATTAAAAGATAACACTGAATCATGAAAAGATATTTGATGACTTCATGTTTGGCTGTCTTGCTGGGTTCCTTCTCCTATGGCCAACAGCTAATTAATTTCACCCAATACATGTATGACCTTTCCACACTCAACCCTGGTCATATGGGAATCTACAGAAGCTTCAGCGCTTCGGCATTTTCCAGATGGCAGTGGAGTGGCATCGAAGGAGCCCCAAATACACAGACACTTGTACTCCACTCTCCGGTGGACATTGACAATGTTTCGCTAGGCTTTCAGTTTGTTCGTGATGAAATTGGAGTGACCACAAATAGCTACGCACTTCCTGCAGCGGCATATAAATTAAAGGTAGGTTTTGGTTACTTAAGCATGGGACTGCAAGGCGGAATTCAGGTCTTTTCCAATCGACTTCAAGATGCATTCGTTTTACCTTCCAGTCAGACGGAGTTTAGTGAAAACTTTAGCCGCGTGTTACCGGTGGTAGGATACGGATTTTATTACTATCGACGTAACTTCTACGTTGGATTTTCATCGCCATTTGCCTTGCGAAATACCATAGAGGTGGATGGTGTCAGTCAATTTACCCAACGCCAGCACTATTACTTCACGTCAGGGGTTGAACTACCCTTGAATGACGACATAAAGATTAAACCGAACATGTTGATTCGTGCTGTTGAAGGCACTCCGGTCTCCGCGGACTACAACGTCAACTTCCTCTACAAAGAACTGTTCTGGGTAGGTTTCTCGTACAGACCAGAATCGGTAAGTATCTTGTTTGACATACGAGTCCATCAAAAATTCAGGTTCGGTTATGCGTATGACTACGTGATCGATCCTTCCTTGAACAACATCACCTCGTCGACTCACGAAATTATGATCAATTACAACATTGCCGTGATTATCGAAAAATTTGATTAATTGGGGTTTGCGCCTACCAATTGATCAACGCCGAAGCCCAGGTAAACCCACTTCCAAATGCTGCGAGGCAAACAAGATTTCCTTCCTTCACTTTTCCTTCTTGCATTGCCTCACTCAACGCAATTGGGATGGAAGCTGCCGTTGTATTTCCGTACCGCATGATATTGTTATACACTTGATTGTCTGAAAGTCCCATTTTTGCCTGCACAAATTGGCTGATCCGCAGATTAGCCTGATGTGGAACCAGTAAATCAATCTCATCAGGCTTCCTTCCATTGGTCGTGAGTGCTTCATGAATGACCTCCATAAAGCGTGTAACGGCATGTTTGAAGACAAAATTTCCATTCATATATGGAAAATAGGATGCATCTTCAGGATCATTGTCTTTAAGTATTTCCGGAACCCATCTAGAGGTACTTGGGCCAATCAAAGACAATTCCTCTGCATGCTTCCCTTCGGAGTGCAAGTGGGTAGATAGAATTCCCCGACCTTGCTCTTCAGATCTTTGTACAACTGCGGCTCCCGCGCCATCCCCAAAAATGACTGTTACACCTCTGCCACGTGTCGATCGCTCCAAGCCCCCGGAGTGGTTCTCTGCGCCGATAACCAACACATTCTTGTACATTCCGGTTTTCACAAACTGATCGGCAACGGAGAGTCCGTATACGAAGCCAGAACACTGATTTCGTACGTCCAATGCTCCAATCTCTTTAATCCCAAGTTGCTCCTGTACCATTACCCCCGGTCCAGGAAAGTAGTAGTCGGGGCTTAAGGTCGCAAAGACAATAAAATCAATATCATCAGCAGTCAAACCCGCATTTTCTATGGCCATTCTGGCCGCCTTGGTCCCCATGGTGCTGGGGCTGTCACCCGTCTTGGGATCAATCCAACGGCGTTCTTTGATACCCGTTCGTTCAGTAATCCATTCATCACTGGTGTCCATGATTTTGGATAGGTCATCATTGGTTACGACATTATTGGGTACATAATGCCCTAACCCTGCTATAATTGAGGTGTACATTGTTGTCTATTTTAGACTAAATATACTAAAGACGTACGAGTGCTATTGTGCCACGATGAGTTCTATTCGCCGATTCAATTCGCGGCCTTCAAATTCATCATCGTTTGTTGCCATCGGTTGCGACTCACCATAGCCTTTTGCAACCAATCTCGAAGGATTGATCCCATTTTGTACGAGCCATTTTCGAACCGCTATTGCCCGTCGCTCACTGACCCGAAGATTTATTTCGTTCGAGCCAATATTATCTGTATGCCCCGCAATCTCAATTGCAAGGTTGGGGTTTTGCTGCATCAGTTGCAGTAACGCATTTAAGACCGGTAGACTTTCATCCAGAATCTTAGAATCATCAAACTCAAAGTAGATATTCCGTACAATCGCCTTTCTACCGGTAGATCTTAAATTGCTGTTAGACGGCTCCGCTAATTCCTCAAGTGGTACTTCTTCGTACCTGATCTCTTGATTGACCCTGGTATCAGATACATCGATCGTAGAATTGTCCCGTTCAGGTACGGTTACTTCATCAACACCCCCCACTACCGGCTGTACAGGATTATTAAGCTCTGACGCAAGAATGATCTCGTCATCATCGTCGCTTTCTTCAGGTGCGTCTCCTACATAAAAATCTTTGATATGAGTTGTATTTGCCCCTCCTGTCTCGTGGATTTCAAATTCATCAAGCTCAACGATTGAGTTATCCGCGTATTTCACTTCGACTTTAAAGATATCGTCTGCAGTGATTTGTGTGGAATACTCTCCATTGGCATCGGTTTCTGAAAAATAGTACAGGTCCAGGTACTCAATCGGTCTGAAAAAGATGCGGACATTGGATAGCGGCTCTCCAGTGGCACCATCGATGACACGTCCTTTGATTCGTACGGTATTGACTTCCCAGAAAAAGAAAATATCGTAGTCTCCGAAAGTGTTCAATCGATTTGACGTGAAATACCCCGATTTCTGATCAGGATTCAGCTTAAAATGAATCTCATCATCCGGTGAATTAACTGGAAATCCCATATTTACTGGTTCCGACCAGGAATTGGTTGATTCATTGTATTCTGACCTGAACACATCATACCCACCCATAGTTTCGTGTCCGTCGGAAGCGAAGTAAAGTGTCTTTTCGTCTGCGCTTAGGAAAGGGCTGTCTTCATTGTATACTGTATTGATGTTACTTGCAAAAGGTGAAGGTTTACTCCACTTCCCGCTCTCAGGGTCACGAAAGGATTCATATAAATCCAGATTCTTTCTTTTCTTATTTCCAACGTCTTTGGCAAATACAATCCGATCTTCATGTTCGTTGATGAAAAAGTGACTGCTTAGATGTGTTGTCGTGATTTTGCTATCAAATTCCCTGGGGTCTGACCATCCATCTGTACTCTCAGTTGGTTCACTATAGAAAAGATCTCCGCCTTTTTTTGTTCTAAATTGAAACAAGCGACCATCTTCCGCTACAACTTCGATATTGGCATTGTCCCGGGTAAAAGTTCCTACGTTGTATACTCTGGTCGGCTCCGACCACGCTCTGTTGCCTTCATGTCGCGTGTGATAGATTTGGAACTCGTCTGGCTTTGCAGACTCTCGATTGGAGAGAAACAATAGTTCTTCCTTACCAGAAAAGAAGACAGGACTTAACTCAGCGGTCTCCGTGTTTACCCCTTCGTGCAGTAAGTGTATTTCATAATCTTCCGGATTATCCAGAAACCGCTTTGCAGCTTCGGCTTCTGCAACCCATTTCTTTGCCTCATCAAGGATCAACTGGCTTTTCTTTTCTGGACGTTTGATGAACGTCCTTAGTGCCACCAACGCTTCCTCAAATTGGTACTCCTCCAATAGTACTCGGCCCTTCCAGTAGTAGAAAAACTTGTCTCTACGGGACATGGTCTGCTCAAAAGAAAAGAACTTGCTGGCGTTGGTATATTGTCTGTCCGACAGTAATCTCGAAATCTCCAATTTGTAGGAAACATCCTCAAAGGTGGAATCTGCATCAAAGATTTCCTGGTAGATAGGTACTGCTGCCGCAAATTGTTCATCAAAGAATGCTTCCTCTGCTTCCTTATGCAGTTTATACAGATTTTGTGCTGTAACATCCGTTACAGAGAATGCAATTAATGTCGTAAGTAGAACCCTGAATGTACCTCTCATAGCTGAAAAGATTGTTGTACAAGTTTAATCAATAAACCTTAAATGTCTATAAATAAACTAGTTATTGATTGAAATAACCGATCTGTATGCCAAAAACAAAGACCAATCCTGTAAAATCACTAGAATTTACCAACGAAAGGTCTAAATCATTGGTCCGCTGATATCCAAACCTTACGTAGGGCTTAATATACCTGAGTTTCTCAAGGTTTAACTGTGCAGAGAGATTCAGTATGGAAATCTCGTCTCGCTGTATTGTCTCCGCAGGAAATATTTCTTGCCATAGCATATCTCCCAGGAAAAAGGAAGCTCCGGTATATATGGAAAACCACTCTTGCTTCGCCAACTGATAGTTAATCGACGGTCCTGCATACCTGTAATCCAGTAAAAAGGTCCTTGGAAAAATCAAGAATTCTTGGTTGACACCGGAGAAATCTGTTACAGAAAACCCCGCCATCCATCGTTCATATTGGACCCCTATACCAACAGTGGCCGCCAAATTATAGCCTCCATAGTGAGGACCAACCTGACCCTCTCCAAAGAAATAAACGCCCAATAGATAAGGAGGCGGTTCGTCAATGGAATCCAGAAGAAGGGTATCTGTAGCAACGATCTCACTGGTCAATGAATCTATCTCTTGCATATCTACTTCTTGAGCGATGACGACAATTGACCATAGTGCTAAGCCAACAAATCCAACTATTTTCTTCATCCTATCCGGTTATTGATTAAAATTAATCACAAGATGCAACCCATCACTTACTTCTCAGTCTTTAGATCGAATAACCTAAAAAATTGACAGTCGGAACGGTAAATATTCACGC
>CAZQJU010000115.1:0-11695 GCA_964593185.1 uncultured Roseivirgaceae bacterium | reverse complement strand
TTACGATCTACTTCCACCTGCATGGTTGGCTTACCTTTATTCACGTCGATCTTGATCTCCTCGATTCCAGCAATGTTTTTACTGTTGATGAAATTTCGCATCTGCTCAGCTGTCTGAATCAACTCGTCGTAGTCGTTTCCTTCCAATTCAATGTTAATCGGATAACCTGCCGGAGGTCCAATGGGATCTTTCTCAACAGAGATGGAAACTCCAGGATAGATACCAATCAAGGCCTCCTGAATTCGCTGTCTCAGCTTTTCTGAATCTCGTCCTTCTCGGTATTTAAACTCTGTCATGGATGCCGTAATCTTTCCTCGGTGTGGCATTTCGGCTGAAGAACCTCCATCGGTAAACGGATTGCCCGCACCTTCTCCAACTTGAGACACCGCTGATTCAACCAGGATATTCTCGTCGTTGATGATATACAATTCATCCTTAACAATCCCGTAGACACGATTCTCAATCTCTTTGGTGATTCGATTGGTCTTCTCGATCGCTGTCCCTTCCGGGTATTCAATGTACACCATGATCTGATTTGGCACATTGTCCGGGAAGAACTCTACCTTGGTTCTTCCGGTTCCCATCGAATTTCCGAAGCTCATGAATGTGATGATTAAGATCAAGAAGGTGATCCCGGAATACCAGTACACATTATTACCACGAATTGCGTGTGTGATTCGTTTCTCATAAAACCGCTCCAATCGGGTCAAAAGCCGCTGCTGGAAACCCAATGCAAGTCCTTTGATCACGTACTTATACAACCAGAACATGATTGCTGTAAAAATCATCAGAGTGCCCAAGCCTCGAACGGGTCCACCAAAAACCAAAATCAAAGTACCGATTCCACCGAGAATGATGGTAATTCGAATCAGCGCCTTAACGGAAAGGTTCTTCTCCCCTGTTTCCATCAATTGTGAAACCAACATGGAATTCATGAAAATGGCCACAAAGAGCGACGATCCCAAAACAATGGAAAGGGTAATTGGGAAATAGATCATAAACTGTCCCATCACCCCTGGCCACAAGCCGAGCGGTACAAATGCTGCCACGGTTGTGGCTGTCGAAATCATAATCGGAAAAGCAATCTCAGAAATCCCCTTCTTAGCTGCCGCAATCCGGGAAAGACCTTCCTCTTCCATCAAACGGTACACATTCTCCACAACCACGATTCCATTATCTACCAGCATACCTAATCCCATGATCAAGCCAAATAAGATCATGGTGTTCAAGGTGTAGCCCATCGCATTGATGATCATGAACGACATGAACATGGACATTGGGATCGCAAACCCCACAAACAATGCATTTCTAAATCCAAGGAAGAACATCAGCACGGTCACCACCAAGATGATGCCGAAGATGATGTTGTTGACCAGGTCACTTACCTGGTTCAGTGTACGCTCCGATCCATCATTGGAGATGGAAATGTAGAGATCGGAAGGAAAGTAACTCTCTTCCAGGTCTTTGACAATGTCACGAATGCTATTTACTGCATTGATCATGTTTTTACCCGCACGCTTCTTTACGTCCAGCATGACCACACTGCTGCCAAACTCTCGCGCATAGGTCGTATTGTCTTCCGGCTCAAAGCTGACCGTAGCGATGTCTTTTAAGTATACAGGTGCATTGTTCTCTGTCTTGATGACGAAATCCTCCAGCTCAGAAGGTTCCTGAATTTCTCCCAAAATTCGAATCGTTCGGCGCTGACCACTGGCTTTAAGGTTTCCGGCAGAAATGGTCTGGTTGCCATTGTTGATTCCGTTTATCACATCATTGAAGTTGACATTCGCAGCCATCATCTTATAGATGTCGACCGCTACTTCTACTTCTTTTTCTTGCGCTCCTCGAATGTCAGCTGCTTTAATTTCAGGCAGATCTTCAATCTCCTCCTGAAGATGTTCCGCGTAATCTTTTAACTTATCTACCGGGTAATCCCCTGAGATGTTGATATTCATGATCGGTGTTTCCTCTGAAAAATTGAGGTCGAATACATTCGGCTCTACCTTGGCTCCATTGAATAAAGGCCAATCCTCTCCTGCTTTCTTTCCGTCGACCTCGTCCTTCACCTTTTGCTTGGCAGCCTCCACGCTGATGTTCTCATCAAATTCCACCGTAATGATGGAATAATCTTCCTGAGACGTGGACGTGATCTCCACCAAATTGCTAACATTTTTCAATTCTTCTTCTAGCGGATCTGTAATCAATCGTTCGATATCCTCCGCTGTATTCCCGGGAAACGGTGTACTCACATAGATCTTGGTTTCCTTGATCTCGGGAAAGTCCTCCCGAGGCATCGCATTGTAAGCCGATAGACCGATTAGTAAGAAGAGCCCAATGATCAAGTAAATGACCGATGGATTCCGAATGGCCCAGGATGACGGCTTAAACTCCTTGTCAACTTTACTATCTTGATTTGCCATAGCGCTTAGCTTTTAAGAATTTTCACTTTTTGTCCTTCTTTCACACTTCTTGCACCCTCTATAATAACACTCTGTCCGGGCTCAATACCTGATAATACCTCTACATAGTCTCCTTGGGTCTTTCCGGTGGTAATAATAGTCTTCTTGGCTGTTGCAACATTGTCGTTCGAAATATTGGATACCACGAAGGCATATTGTTCACCTTCAGCATTTTCGGAGATGGTGCTCTGAGGAATCAAGATCGCAGCATCATTGGTATAGTCATTGATATGAACCTTTGCGGTCAAATTAGGTTTGACGTTTCCACTTTTGTTCGGCACCGGTATTTCCACCGTGAACGATCGATTGTTTGGATTGATGTAGTTGCCGGTTTCCTTTACATAAGACTCCATTGACTCGTTAAGGATCGGGAACTCAACTTTCACCTTTTTCCCCTTAGTCACTGCGGAAATGTAGGTTTCAGGAACCGGTACTTCCAAGTACATGTTTGACAGATTGATGATTCTGAATACCTCCGTACCTGGACCACCGGGTACCACTACCGTACCTTGATCTTTGATGATGTCATCGATCACACCAGAAAACGGTGCGCGGATGGAAAACTTGCCTATCTGATCTTCCATTTGCTTCACAGCAGCTTGCTGCGACTCGTAGTTGGCCTTCGCCTGCAAATACTGAATTTCTGATCCAATTTCTTGATCCCACAGTCGCTTTTGCCTTTCAAACGTCGTTTCAGCCAACGCTAGCTGTGTTTTCATTTGTGCAAGTTGGCTAGTCATCCCTCCATCGTCGATGGTTGCCAACAATTGCCCGGCCTTCACCGCCTGACCTTCCTGGACGTGCACCTTCTGCAGTGTACCGGCCATCTCAGGGTAGATCAAGACGTTTTGTCGTGTCGTTACATCTCCTTGTAACTCCACGAAATGCACAAAATCCTGTAGATCCAATTTCTGGACCGTAATTAACGGATAATTGTCCTCATTCTGGCTAGCTACAATGACTTCGTCCAGCTTAGCAATATCTTGTGTGAGCGACTTTTGCGCTTCAACAAGTTCTTTCTTTCGTGCCTGGATTGCTGTAAGGTCTCCTTCCGCGATAAGTGTATCAATGGTGGTTTCCTCACCTCCACCACAGCTGGTAATTACAGCAGCCGCGATGAACAACGTAAAAAGTTTGAGTATGAATTTGTTGATCTTTTGCATGATCCTGTTGGTTTTCGTGTAGTTAATTTCTTTGTTTTTTAGTGTCTTCAATTTGTATTAATCTCTTTTTCCGACTGCTCTGGTTAAGTCAATCTTGGCGATCACCGCATCAAATAATGCATTGAAAAAATTGGTTTGTGCCTGCTTAAGTTCATTATCTGCGTTTACCACTTCCAGACTTGACCCTACGCCTTCTTTGTACTTGATTTCTGAGATATCAAAGATGTTTTGTGCGAGTTCCATGTTTTCGCGCTGGATTTGCAAGTTGTTATTCGCATTCCTGAGCAAGATCCCTTGCTGCTCCACCTCGACTTGAATCTGATTCTCGAACTGTGTCAGACTATTGTTTAGCTTCTTAATTTCTACCTTCTGTTGCTGAATCTGATAGTTCCGTTGCAGTCCTGTGAAAAGCGACCAATTAAGGCTAAGGCCAATGACAGAATAAGAATACCAGGTGTCTGGCCCGACTCCGGAGGCTTCTGAAAAGTCGCTATCTGTTCTGAACAGTCCGCCAAATGTTGGAGACTGTGTGGAAGCCCCTAGCGTTCCATACGCCTGAATCACCGGTAGTCCTCTGGCGTAGATGTTTTTCAAATTAAGCTCCTGCAGTTCTTTGTTGGTCACCATCGTCTGATAGTCACTGCGGTTCGCCAAGTCATAATCTTGTGGTACATTTTGTATTTCTCCATCAATAAAGTTGGCAATTGAACCTCTCAATTCCAGCGGTTCGTCCAATGGATAGTTCATTTGAAACTTCAACAGCTTCATGGACAGCAGGGCTAAATCCTCATAATTGTCCTTTTGCGTTTGGGCGTTGTTAAGTGTGACCTTCAGTCGGTCTACCTCAATCTTCTCTGCAAATCCACTTTCGTACAACGCCTGTGTTTCGCTGTACAGCGTTTCCATCCGTTCCAAATTTGATTTGTAGAGCGCCAGCCGTTCATCGTTAATCAGTACATTGAAATACGCTTTCGCCACGGCTGCCTTCAACTCGCTTTGCGTGTAGTCCTTTTGCTTTCTTGACAGCTCCTTATACGTCCTAGCTGCTTTGAGGCCTACAATGTACGATCCATTGAAAATCAGTTGCGTTGCCGAAAGGTTGATATCACCATTCGAGCGCAATTGGAAAAAGTTGGTAGCTCCGTAGACATCGCCCTGTTGAATACCCAACGACTGTGCGTCATCGTCCGAAATACCAAATCCCGCACCTGGGTTGTACTGCGAAAAGAACCGAGGTAGGTCCGGATTGTGCTGCACGTTGGCAGACCCATTGATCTGAGGCAGACCAATACCGATCGTTTCCTTCACACTTAATTCCGCTATCTCTTCATCAAGGCTAGCGTTCTTGGAATTTGCTTCATTCTCTACAGCGTAGTTCATGCATTCCTCCACGTCAAACGTCTTGACTTGGCCATGTGCATAGCTGCTTAGCAATAAGAAAATTACCAGTATAGATAATTTATCGTTCATAGAGTGTTGAATTAATTTTTATGCTTGTATTAGGTAATTAATGATTTACTTGATGTTCAGCGCCATAGATTCATCTCGTTCTTTTTCGGTGAATTCCTGGTACGTTTCCCTTCCTTTATCGGTCAATAATCCATTTACAAAGTGATCCATTATCTGAAGTTGCACCACTCTAAAATCGAATTTGTCCGTAGGAAAGATGGAGGGATCAAAAACCAATTGCACTTGTTCAACTCTGAAAATGGACAATATCTCAGCATCCAACTCATGTCGATAAAGGCCTTCTCTTTTCCCACGCTCGATGTTTCGTGCAATTTGTCCTCTGATGGTCTCATGCTTAAAATTCAAGTAGGAATCCCATGATGCCCTATGGTACTTTTGCAGATCAAAGAGCAGGGAAGGATTCATTTTAAACACATGTTTTCGGATGCACTGCGTCACCAAGATCAACTCATGTACAGCATTTATGGACTCACTCTCAATTTCCAGAAATTCAATTTTCTCCCGTTCAAAATGTCCTACAGCGACTGCAAGCACCAAGGAATCCTTGTTATCAAAGTATTGATAGATGGTTTTCTTGGACATCGCAGACTGCCTGGCCACGTCATCCATCGTCACGCTTCGAATGCCATATTGCATAAAAAGCTCTTCCGCACTTGCTATAATCTTCCCTTTTGTTTCCAATATATTCCCCGTCAATGGTTTAATAAACACCGCGGAAACTTTTAACTCGCTGAAAGTTTCCCACGTGCAAATCAACGACGGATTCATTATTTGGTTGGGTAAATGGAGTTTTTTTTTCGTGAAGTGTACATTTTGCATCTTGAAACCGGAAATATGACGAGTGTAACGAATCAAAATGGACAGCTTTCTTACCAAGTATTTGGTACCGGAGAAGAAATTTTATTGGCATTCCACGGATTTGGACAAAGTGGTAAGATCTTCGAAGAATGGGCGCAGGTAATCGGAAGTCAGTTTACGATCTATGCATTTGATTTATTTTACCATGGCAACAGTATGCGACCGTTCCAAAACCTTTCCAAAACAGAATGGGAAGAATGGATCCAACTATTCCTGGCGAAAGAAGGCTTTGCGCGATTTTCCATCCTCGGCTATAGTTTAGGTGGACGATTTGCCATCAGTACTGCCATCCTCTTTGGTGAAAGAGTCAACAAACTCTTTCTTGTGGCGCCAGATGGTATTTTTTTAACTGTCTGGTTCAAACTGGCCACAACTCCGGGGCTCAAACTTCTTTTCAAGTACTTCGTGATGCACCCCGACCGACTTGAACGCATGCTTGCCTTCAATGAACGATCCCGTATGATCAACAGGTATGTCGCGGATTTTGCACGTAAAGAGATGGGCGACCTGGAAAACCGAAAACGAGTGTACCGTTCCTGGAACTTTTTCAAAACGCTTGGCTACACGAAAAAGGCTTTGGTTAGGCATTTCAGCAAGGCACCCTATCAAAAAACACTCATCGTAGGCGATAAAGACCATATAATAAAGCCAAGTGGTATTCTCCCGATCATTGCAAAAACGAATGCATTTCAAGTTCATCATTTACCGCTGAAACACCACCAATTGGCCAAACCCGACGTTGCAAAACTACTCCTTCCCGAAGCCTGAATTTAAGTGCAAAAATCCATCGGAGTGGATTAACTTTGTGTGCTTCTTAAAGTAGACGCTTAGATGATCCAATTCTTCCAAAAATCTCCAGAAGCTATCGTAGCGGTAGGAGTTCCTTCTCCACTTGCAGACCACGAAATCAACAAACTGAATTGGCTTTTCTCTGGAGCTGAATTGGTGCCTCAAGATGAAGTTGAGGGGAAATTTATTGGCCCACGAAAGGAAATGATTTCACCCTGGAGTACAAATGCCACTGACATCTCGCACAATGCGGGAATTTCCTCCATCTATCGGATCGAAACCTATATCACAGAGCGTTCGTCCGGGTCTTTTGACCCAATGCTGCAGCAAGTCTATGAAGGCCTTGATCAATCCTTGTTTACGCTTGAACGTGAACCGGCTGCCATTGCACACATTGAAGACATTGCGACCTATAATCAAGCGGAAGGACTTGCACTAAGCGACGAAGAAATCGACTACCTTAACGGGGTTGCGGCAGAGATCGGACGACCACTGACAGATTCCGAAGTCTTCGGGTTCTCACAAATCAATTCTGAGCATTGCCGACACAAAATATTCAACGGCACCTTTATTATCGATGGGGAAGAACAGGAACGTTCCCTCTTTCAATGGATCAAAAAGACCTCGTCTGAACATCCCAACTATCTAGTTTCTGCCTATAAGGACAACGTAGCCTTTATCCAGGGCCCACGTGTAGAGCAGTTTGCACCTACAAAACAAGATCAGCCTGACTGGTTCGATACCAGGGACTTCGAATCGGTGATCTCTCTTAAGGCAGAGACACACAACTTTCCAACGACCGTAGAGCCTTTCAATGGTGCAGCAACAGGATCTGGTGGTGAAATCCGGGACCGAATGGCTGGAGGACAAGGAAGTATTCCTTTAGCCGGAACAGCCGTGTACATGACTTCCTATTCCCGGACAGATTCCAGCCGTCCTTGGGAAAAGAAACCTCGAAAATGGTTGTACCAAACCCCTCAAGAAATCCTTACGAAAGCTTCTAACGGAGCTAGCGACTACGGAAACAAGTTTGGCCAACCACTCATTACAGGAAGTGTGCTCACCTTCGAGCACGAAGAAAACGACAAGAAATACGGTTTTGACAAGGTGATCATGCTGGCCGGAGGTATTGGATACGGAAAGAAAAAGGAGGCACAGAAGAAGGAGGTAAAGGCAGGTGAAAAAATTGTGGTGATGGGAGGTGACAACTATCGTATTGGCATGGGAGGTGGTGCCGTTTCTTCCGTGGATACAGGCGCCTTCGATCAGTCGCTTGAGCTCAACGCCGTTCAACGTTCCAATCCGGAGATGCAAAAACGCGTAGCAAATGCGGTAAGGGCCATGGTGGAAATGGATGAAAACAGCATCACTTCCATCCACGATCACGGAGCAGGTGGGCACCTGAATTGCCTGTCTGAACTGGTGGAAGAAACAGGGGGCGTGATTGACCTTAAAGCATTGCCCGTTGGCGATGAAACGCTCTCTGCTAAAGAAGTTCTTGGCAATGAATCACAGGAACGCATGGGCTTGGTCATTGGCAAGGAGGATGCAGCCTATCTTGAGCGCATTGCGGCGCGCGAGCGAGCGCCTTACTATGAAGTTGGAGAGGCAGGAGATACGCTCGAACTACGGTTTAAGAATACGGACAGCAAAGATCCTTTTAATCTCAAGCTCCACCATCTCTTTGGTTCCTCGCCGAAAACGATCCTGACGGACGAACACAAAACAGAACAGTTTGAAGCATTGTCTTTTAAAACAGCGGATATTGACCTATACGTTAAAAATGTCCTGCAATTGGAAGCTGTTGCTTGCAAGGATTGGCTCACCAACAAAGTGGATCGTTGTGTGACCGGTCGGGTGGCTACCCAGCAGACAAGTGGTGAACTTCAACTGCCCTTGAACAACGTGGGCGTGATGGCCATGGACTTTAAGTCAAACAAAGGGATCGCAACCAGCATTGGTCATGCCCCTGCTCCTGCCCTTGTCAATTCGAGCGCAGGTTCACGTTTAGCCATTACCGAGGCACTGTCCAATTTGGTTTGGGCACCCCTTACGCATGGTCTGAAAGGTGTCTCACTAAGTGCCAACTGGATGTGGCCCGCAAAGAACGAAGGCGAGAATGCCCGACTGTACGAGGGCGTCAAAGCTGTCAGTGACTTTGCCTGTGCTTTGGCTGTCAATATCCCAACGGGGAAGGACTCCATGTCCATGACGCAAAAGTACCCTAACGGGGATAAGGTATATGCGCCAGGCACGGTAATCATTAGTTCGGTTGGGGAGGTTTCGGATATCAATAAGACCATTAGTCCAACACTCGACAATAGCCGCACAGATTCTAAAATTGTCTACATTGACTTTTCCGGCGGGCCTTTCGGATTGGCAGGCTCCTCACTCGCACAGACGCTCAATAAGCTTGGCACCCAGACCCCTGACGCTGATCCGGAAGTAGTCAGAAAAGCCTTTGAAGGAGTGCAACAATTGATCCAAACCGGAAATGTAATTGCTGGTCACGATGTGTCTGCTGGTGGTTTGGTTACTACCTTACTTGAAATGTGTTTCTCGAATACGCAAGGTGGTTTGACGGTCGATTTATCTGCATTCGAGGAAGAAATCGTTCCGCTTCTTTTTGCAGAAAGGCCGGCCCTAATCCTGCAAGTTGAACCATCTGCCCTAGCAAGCATGGAGGAGCTGGGGATGTCTTTCGTAAACTTAGGAACCGTAAGTTCCGAGCGCACGGTACGCGTCAAACATGGGGATTGGGTGCATGACTTTGCCATCAATGCCTTACGAGATGTATGGATGAAGTCCTCCCATTTGTTGGACCTGAAGCAGACAGCACCTGACATTGCTAAACAACGAAATGAAAACCGTTTTGAGCAGCCGCTTTCCTACCGTTTCCCATCTCGATTTGATGGTAAGGCATCTACTTATCAACTGGATTTCGAACGAAAAAGCAGATCCGGGGTCAAGGCGGCAATCATCCGAGAACAAGGCGTAAACAGCGACCGAGAAATGGCCTATGCACTTTGGCTTGCCGGCTTTGATGTCAAAGATGTGCACATGACTGATCTGATCACGGGTAGAGAGGATCTTTCAGAGGTCAATATGATTGTCTTTGTAGGAGGATTTTCCAACTCGGATGTATTGGGCTCTGCCAAGGGCTGGGCAGGCTCTTTCCTATTTAACAAAAAAGCAAAAGCAGCTTTGGACGCATTCTATGCTCGGGAAGACACCTTAAGTCTTGGCGTGTGCAATGGCTGCCAATTGATGATGGAGCTGGGTTTAATCTACCCCAACATGCAGGCGCATCCTAAAATGCATCATAATATCTCCGGAAAGTTTGAATGCGGATTTGTGAATGTTGAGGTACTGGATACTCAGGCAATCATGCTTCAATCGATGATCGGTTCGAAGTTAGGTATCTGGCTAGCTCATGGAGAAGGTAGATTCCAACTCGACGGAGTGGCAGCAGATTATCACATCCCTGTAAAGTATAGTTATTCAGGTTTTCCAGGCAATGCAAATGGTAGCGACTTTGACACTGCGGCACTTTGTTCGGAGGATGGTCGGCACCTTGCGATCATGCCTCACTTGGAGCGTTCACTTTTCCCGTGGAACTGGGCATACAAAAAAGGGCTGGAAGGTGCGGAAGTCTCTCCATGGATGGAGCCTTTTTCAAATGCGTTTAAGTGGGTAAAAACACATCAATAGTATTTTAATTTTATAAACTTTAATCTACTTTTGCCGTCCGTTTGAAAGCGGAAGTGCTGAATGCACTCTAAAATCTTTGGTATTGGCCTATGGTGTAACTGGCAACACGTCTGATTTTGGTTCAGAAGAGTCTAGGTTCGAGCCCTAGTAGGCCAACAAAATGTCGAAAAGGATTTAAGCGGGCAAGAAGCCTGTCCTGAGAAGCGTAAGTGACGAAGGAAGCCCTAGTAGGCCAACAATTTACATTGTCCCGCATGCGTGCGGGATTCTTTTTAATAGCATGGCAGCAGTTAAAATTTTCTCTGGATCCTCAACCAATGAGTTAGCGCAAGCAATCGCTAAAAGCTACGGTCAGCCCCTAGGACAAGTGAAAATGGAAACCTTTAGTGACGGAGAAATGGGTGTGCACTATACGGAATCTGTCCGTGGATGCGACGTTTTCTTGATCCAGTCCACCACTCCGCCAGCCGACAACATCTGGGAATTGTTGTTAATGATTGATGCTGCACGTCGAGCAAGTGCGCATTATGTGACCGTGGTAGTCCCCTATTATGGCTATGCAAGACAAGACCGAAAAGACAAACCCAGGGTTTCCATTGCGGCAAAGCTCGCAGCGAATGTCCTTACCTCTGCCGGTGCGGATCGCATCATGACCTGTGACCTTCACGCCGGACAGATACAAGGTTTCTTCGATATTCCAGTGGATCACCTGGATGCCTCAGCCATTTTTGTGCCGTACGTTAAGCAATTAAATCTGGAAAATCTGATTATCGCCTCACCCGATGTAGGTGGTACAAAAAGAGCCAGAGCCTACGCAAAGTATTTTGAGGTTGACATGGTGGTATGTGATAAGTACCGCAAGCGTGCCAATGAAATTGCTTCCATGCAGGTAATTGGTGATGTGGAAGGGAAAGATGTAATCCTTGTCGACGATTTGGTAGATACTGCCGGTACAATCAGTAAAGCTGCAACCATCATCAAAGAGAAAGGAGCCAATTCTGTTCGCGCCGTTGTCACCCACGGGGTACTCTCCGGGAACGCACACAAAAACATTGAAGAGTCTGCACTGGAAGAGCTAATCATCGCTGATACGATTCCTCAGAAAAAGGGCTCTGACAAAGTCAAGATCCTTTCGGTGGCTGACCTATTTGGTCAGGCTATCAAGCGAATTCAAAGTCACGATTCTATTAGTGCACTATTCATTAAGTAATTTTTACAAATCATTTTAACTAATTAATTCATTAT
>CAZQJU010000114.1:0-11743 GCA_964593185.1 uncultured Roseivirgaceae bacterium | reverse complement strand
CAATTAGCACCCTTCCCTCATCGGCAGATTTCTCAGGATGAAACTGTACCCCATAAAAATTGTCGCGCTGCAGCGCGGACGTAAACGGAAGCAAATAGTCTGTGACCCCGACCGTATCGTCTCCAATCTCCGCATAGTAGCTGTGCACGAAGTACATGTTCGCTTCGGTGGTGAGGCCTTGAAACAAGGGTCCTGCAATACTTTCAAAATCGCTCCATCCCATGTGAGGAACGATCCCTTTGGGAGGGAATTTTTTTACTTTTTCTCTAAATATGCCTAGACAAGTGGTGTCTTTCTCTTCGGAATGCGAACACATGAGTTGCATCCCCAAGCAGATTCCCAGAAATGGTTGCCTTAACTCTCGGATAACTTGATCCAGTCCCCTTTCCGCCAGGTAGTCCATGGCGGTACCGGCTTCTCCTACGCCAGGGAAAATGACTTTGTCCGCAGCCGCAAGCTCTTCTGGATGATCTGTCAATGTTGATGGCACCCCCAATCGGTCCAGTGCGTTTTTTACGGACCTGATGTTTCCAGCGTTATATTTTACAATGGCGATCATTGGAAAGAATTTAGAAAAGAGGCACTTAATTCCTCAAACGACTTACTGGCTTTCATAACTGGTTAATTTTAGAACTTAATCTCTATTTTCTCTTTTCTAAATTCTTTTTCCTCCCCCTACAACACTCCCTTCGTACTTGGCAGCAGCCCACTTTCATCCTTTCTGACGGCCATTTTGACGGCTCTTGCAAAGGCTTTAAAAATCGACTCAATCTTGTGGTGATCGTTATCTCCCTCCACCTTGACATTCAAGTTACATCTCGCCGTGTCTGAAAAAGACTTGAAGAAATGCGACACCATTTCTGTAGGCATCTCTCCAACATGGGTTGCGGAGAATTCGGCCTCCCATTCAAGCCATGGACGACCTCCAAAATCAATGGCTACCTGTGCCAATGAATCATCCATTGGAAGTAAAAAGCCGTAGCGTTCCATGCCTTTTCTATCTCCCAAAGCTTCGTTGAAGGCGGTACCTATGGCAAGTGCCGTATCTTCAATCGTATGATGTGTATCAATCTTAATATCTCCTTCCACCTGAACCTTCAACCCAATTCCACCATGGCGTGCGATCTGGTCCAACATGTGATCAAAAAAGGCGACGCCGGTGGCACTTACAGAACCAGCGGGATTATCCAAGTTGACTTCCACCAAAATCTTCGTTTCAGAGGTAGCTCGAACACACCTTCCGATCCGCCCCTGTTGTTCAGCGTTGTCGCCTTTCAACGCTGCAACTAATTTCAAATTCTCCTCCGGTGTCCCAACCGTAATGCGGAGCGTATTGGCAACCTGACTCGATCGGTCTCTTAAAACGATGCCCTTTTGGAGCAGGGTCTGGTAGGTTGAAAGCGCATCTTCAAACTCCACCAAGAGAAAGTTGGCATCGGAGGGATATACTTTTTTGACCTTGTCAAGACCAGGGAGGATCTCTTCAAGTTTTGCCCGTTCTTCCTTTAGAATGTCGATCTGTCGATTAATCAACTCAGGCCGTTCCAACATCTCTACCGCTTTTTCCTGCGTAAGCGAGTTGACATTGTAAGGTGGTTTGATTTTGTTGAGTACGTCAATGACTTCAGGGTTTCCGATGCCTACGCCCAATCGTGCTCCGGCTAAACCAAAGGTTTTGCTAAAAGTCTGTAGGATAAAAAGATTAGGTAGTTCCTCGTCGACTAAACTCGCACCCGAAAAATCAATGTATGCCTCATCAACCACCACCAAACCATGAAAAGCGCTGGCGATTTTCCTGACAACATCAAGATCCATTTGATTTCCTGTTGGATTGTTGGGAGAGCACACGAAAATCAACTTGAGTTCGTCATCCGTAAGCAAAGGAGCAACAGCCGTGTAGTCTATTTGAAATGCAGTATCGAGTGGGACTTGCATTTCCTTCACATCGTTGACTGCTGCAGAAACACTGTACATGCTGAAAGTCGGCGGAAATGTGAGCACTTTGTCCTTCCCAGGTTCACAAAAAGCACGAATCAATAAATCAATGATTTCGTCACTTCCATTGCCAAAAATCAAACGGTCAGACTCAACCTTCCTGAACTCAGCAAAGGTTTTCTTGAGCTTCTTCAATGATGCATCAGGGTAGCGATTTAAGCCAAAGCCAAAAGGATTTTCGTTTGCATCTAAGGACACCTCTGCAGTGCCGGAAAACTCGTTTCTTGCGCTTGAATACGGCTTTAAGGCTTTGACATTGGGTCGTATGATACTGTTCAGGTCAAACATCTTGTAACGCTTTTAGTCGTAATGTTACCGCATTCTTGTGCCCGTACAGTTCTTCCGCCTCGGCCATCTTTTCAATCGCAGGACCCAGATTCTTAATTCCCTCCTCACTGAGCTTTTGGAACGTGATCTTCTTGACAAAGCTGTCCAAGGAGACTCCACTGTAGTTTCTGGCATAGCCATTCGTTGGCAACGTATGATTGGTGCCACTGGCATAATCACCTGCGCTTTCGCAACTCCAATTACCAAGAAATACACTTCCTGCTGTGGTAATATTCCCACTAATCTCTTCAGCATCCGACGTAGCAATGATCAAGTGTTCTGGGGCATAAAGGTTACTAAAACCCACACACTGCTCCAAACTAGTCAGCAAGATCGACTTGCTGTTTTCTAGCGCCTTTTGCGCAATCTCTTTCCTTGGCAGAACTTCTACTTGCTTTGCCAATTCGGCACCTACTGCATTGATCAATTGCTCAGCGTCACTCACCAAAACCACCTGACTATCTACGCCATGCTCTGCCTGGGACAGCAAGTCTGCAGCCACAAAAGCGGGATTGGCAGACTGATCCGCAATAACCAAGACTTCACTGGGTCCAGCAGGCATATCAATGGCAACGCCAAAATTCTGTGCCATCTGCTTGGCTGCCGTGACATACTGATTGCCGGGTCCGTAGAGTTTATCCACCTTTGGAACAGTCTCCGTACCAAGCGTCATCGCTGCAATGGCT
Organism: uncultured Roseivirgaceae bacterium; assembly: GCA_964593185.1. GTDB lineage: Bacteria > Bacteroidota > Bacteroidia > Cytophagales > Cyclobacteriaceae > Ekhidna. The sequence goes on along the minus strand of CAZQJU010000114.1, from coordinate 8,735 downwards.
TGCGCCCCTCCAGTCAAGTACACTTTTTCAATACCTAAGAGCTTGCAGGTCCAGCCAATCACCTCGTTAATTCCTCCTGACTTCGTGGGAGGTGTACAGACGACAATGTTGCTGCATCCTGCAATTTGAGCAGGGATGGTAAGCATAAGTAACGTAGAAAACAATGGGGCTGTGCCGCCCGGAATGTACAAGCCAACATTTTGGATGGCTACACTTTTCCTCCAACAGGTAACACCTGACATCGTTTCAACCTTGCTGGGTTTTTCACCTTGCGATTGGTGAAATTTTGCAATGTTTTCTTTGGCAAGCTTAATGGCCTCACCTAATTCTTGATCGATGTTAAAAGCTAATTTGGAAAGATCCAGAGCAATCTCCGTCATCTCCACCTGATCAAATTTGGCTGCATACCGAACTAGTGCCTTGTCTCCTTCGGCTTTCACTTCATCAAAAACCGAAGAAACCACATCCTCTAACTCCGTAGTATCCAATGTTGGACGATCACAGAGTGATGTCCATGTAGCTTCTTCAGGATTTATAAATTTTTCCATTTCTTTTCGCGGTTAGACGATCATCTTTTCAATCGGACAAACCAAGATACCTTCGGCACCTTTCTCTTTTAGTTGATCGATCACCTCCCAAAAATCATCTTCTTTAATTACACTATGCACACTACTCCAACCTTCATCGGCCAGTGGCAAGACAGTAGGACTTCGCATCCCAGGAAGAAGACTTACAATCTCCTCCAAGGTATCGTTCGGGGCGTTTAGCAAGATGTACTTGTTCTGTTTGGCTGCTTTCACTGCCTTAATCCTAAACAGCACTTGATCTACCAGCTTCTTTTTTTCTTCCGCTAAGGAAGGATTGGCAATCAAAACCGCTTCGCTTCTCAGTACGACTTCTACTTCCTTCAGCCCATTGGCAAGCAAGGTACTGCCCGTACTTACGATGTCAAATATTCCTTCCGCCAATCCGATACTTGGCGCAATCTCTACACTGCCGCTGATTTCCTCGACCGTTGCATTGATCCCATTTTCGGCCAGAAAATTCTTGAGAATGACCGGATAACTGGTAGCGATTTTCTTACCTTCAAACCAATGTAGACCTGAATACTCTTCCTCCCGCATGATGGCGAGCGATAACCTACATCTGGAAAAGCCCGGCCGATTGATGATATCCACCTGCTCGGCTTTTTCCAAAAACTCATTTTCTCCAACGATACCGATGTCAGCGACCCCTTCAGCAACATATTGGGGAATGTCGTCATCTCGCAGGTAAAACACTTCCAAGGGAAAGTTGGAAGCCTTCGACATCAGCTTACCTCCTTTTCGAATGCTGATCCCACATTCACTCAGAAGTTCCTGACTCTTCTCATTGAGACGACCGCTTTTTTGAATCGCTATTTTTAGGACTGAACTCATTCGTACTTTTTATCTCTTATTCGAATTAATTTTTGAAGATAACAACAAAAAACCCTGACGGTTTCGCCAGGGTTTGTTGCTTTATGTGTTAAACGACATTACCTACCTCACCGACTCTTGAGAGCGCTTGCATGATGTAGATGATGTAATTGTTTGTTCTTCATTTCACTGCGAAGATAGAAGTGATTTTCAAAAAATCAATTACCCCTCATATTTTTTACTCACTGCATCCCAATCAATCACGTTGAAAAATGCATTGATGTAATCCGGGCGTCTGTTTTGGTAATTCAGATAGTAGGCATGTTCCCAAACGTCTAATCCTAGAAGTGGAGTTCCGGAGCAACCTGCATCTGGCATCAACGGATTGTCTTGGTTAGCGGTAGAGCACACCTCTACGGAGCCATCCTCATTTTTGCAAAGCCATGCCCAACCACTACCGAATCGTGTCGCTGCGGCATTGCTGAATGCAGTTTTAAACTCTTCAAAGGATCCAAAAGCAGCGTTGATCGCATCACCAAGCGCACCAGAAGGCTCCCCGCCTCCATTTGGACTCATGATGGACCAAAATAACGTGTGGTTGTAATGACCACCTCCATTGTTTCTTACTGCTCCATTATCAGAATTTTCTTTGCAAAGATCCTCGATGGATTTTCCATCCATGTCTGTTCCTTCAATTGCCGCATTTACTTTGGAAACGTAGGCAGCATGATGCTTCCCATGATGAATTTCCATGGTTCTGGCATCTATGTGTGGTTCTAGTGCATCGTGTGCGTATGGTAAGCTTGGTAATTCAAAAGCCATAATTCTGTTGTTTTTTAGGTTCTAAAATTGATTCTATTAGTATAACAAAAGGTAAACAAGTTTAGTTGTTTCGAATTTTCTTAAAAAAATCCTTGAGCAAAACTTCGCACTCACGTTCCAATATCCTATGCTTCACATTCGTCTTCGGATGAATAATGTTACTATTGAAACGATTGTACCCTCGTTCCTTATCGGATGCCCCAAAAACCACCCTGCCAATTTGCGTCCAGTATAAACCTCCCGCGCACATTGTGCATGGTTCGAGTGTCACAAAAAGGGTGCATTCTTTCAGGTATTTGGATCCGAGATAATTCTGTGCAGCTGTAAGGGCTAGCATTTCGGCGTGTGCCGTCGCATCGCTTAAGCGTTCAACGCGATTGTGGTCCTTGGCAATAATTCTATTTTCACACACGACCACTGCCCCTACCGGAATCTCTCCTTCCTCAAAGGCGATTTCTGCCTCCTTCAGGGCTTGCTTCATGTAGTGTTCGTCGCTATGGATTGTCAATCCCATTACTTCACCTTCACGCTTTCCATCATCTGCCCTGCAATCGCCTGCCAGTCACTCATCTGTCGAGGCTTGCAACCGAAATTGAATAACAGGATTTGATCGTTGTAAGAGGTGTATTGAATGTAAGAATAGTAGCTGGTTCGCTTTGTGCCGGAAAAGGCATTCTCTTCTTCCAGAGAGGATACAAACTCGAAAACAATAAATTTCTTTCCGTTGATCATCCTGACAGTATCTTGCAAATAGTTCACCTCATCAAAAAGTGTCTCATACGTCCCTTTGTAAAAGTTTCTTAGCTTCTCTTCATCTCCCTCGATCCAAGGCATGATGTTGGAATTGATTCCGAAATCTATGGTGCGGTCTTCTGATGTATAAACCGCAATAGGTGTTCGGGAAGAAACAAACTTACTGATCCGCTCACCATCTGACATCGAATTAAATGTTTCGGGAATGAGCATGGTGATATCATCGTTGACTTTGGTCTTGATCAGTTTTTCTTGGGCTTCGACGGTAAGTAGTGAGCTACCGGAAAGAAACAAAGTGAGAATCAGCAGGTACTTCATAGCTCAAAGCTAAAAATTACAAAGTGATTTTTAGTTGATGATCCTACCTTTGCGCCTTCAAAATTTTTAAACGGAAAAACGAAAAGATGTTACGGACACACACTTGTGGTGAATTGAGGAAAGAAAACATTGGTCAAAAGGTCACTTTATGCGGATGGGCACAGCGTCAACGAGATAAAGGTGGCGTGGTATGGATAGACCTCAGGGATCGGTATGGGGTGACGCAGCTCATTTTCGAGGAAGGAGTGACCGAGACATCTTTGATAGAAAAAGCCAAAACCACAGGTAGGGAGTTTGTCCTAAAAGCCACTGGAGAGGTGGTGGAACGATACGCTAAGAACGACAAGATGCCTACAGGCGATATTGAAATAAGAGTAGAAACACTGGACTTTCTAAATGCTTCAGCCACACCTCCTTTCACTGTAGAGGATGAAACAGATGGTGGTGAAGATCTACGAATGAAGTACCGCTATCTTGATATCCGCAGAAATCCGATTCGCAAGAAACTTGAATTGCGACATCTGATGATGCAAAAAGTTCGGGAATACCTGAACAATGAGCAGTTTGTGGAAGTGGAGACACCCTACTTAATAAAATCCACGCCGGAGGGTGCACGTGATTTCGTGGTACCTTCTCGCATGAACGAAAACGAGTTTTATGCGCTACCCCAGTCACCCCAAACGTTTAAGCAGCTGCTTATGGTGGCAGGCATGGACCGCTATTTTCAAATCGTCAAGTGTTTTCGTGATGAAGACCTGAGGGCCGACAGACAGCCGGAGTTTACCCAAATTGATTGCGAGATGTCGTTCGTTGAGCAGGAAGATATTCTGCAGACCTTCGAGGGGATGACCAAGTTTCTATACAAAGAAATCAAAGGCATTGAGCTCGAGGACTTTCAACGTTTGACCTATGATGAGGCCATCGAAAAATACGGGTCTGATAAACCAGACCTTCGTTTTGGAATGGAATTCGTAGACCTCAGCAGCCTTACGCAGGGCAATGGATTTGTGGTGTTTGACAACGCCGAATTGGTGGTCGGAATCAATGCCGAGGGTTGTGCTGGGTACACACGCAAGCAGCTAGATGCATTGACTGACTTCGTGAAGAAACCTCAGATAGGTGCCAAAGGGCTTGTCTATGTGAAATGCAACGAAGATGGATCCTTCAAATCTTCTGTAGACAAGTTTTTTGATCAGGGGGCATTGCAGCGTTGGGCCGAAAAGTTCGAGGCGCAACCTGGTGATCTTCTGCTCATACTAGCCGGAGAAGCCAGACAAACCCGGAATGCATTGAATGAACTTCGACTGGAAATGGGAGCGCAACTTGGCCTTAGAGATAAGGAAAAAGTAGCGGCTGCCTGGATACTGGATTTCCCATTGTTGGAATGGGATGAGGAAACTAACAGGTATCACGCAATGCATCACCCGTTCACCTCCCCAAAACCAGAAGACGTGGCCAAACTTGCTTCGGCTCCTGGTGAGGTTCGTGCCAATGCCTACGACATGGTGATCAATGGCGTTGAGGCTGGGGGCGGATCCATTCGAATTCATGATCGAGAACTTCAGGCCAGAATGTTTGAAGTCCTAGGATTCAGCAAAGAAGAGGCTGAGGCGCAGTTTGGATTCCTGATGGGTGCATTTGAATATGGTGCTCCTCCACATGGTGGTATCGCTTATGGTTTTGACAGGCTGTGCGCGATCATGGCAGGAGAACAAAGTATCCGGGACTTCATCGCTTTCCCAAAAAACAACGCTGGCCGTGACGTGATGATTGATTCTCCTTCGGCCATATCCGATGAACAACTGGATGAATTGAAAATAGCGTTGAAAGCGAGCTCAAAAGCGTGATATTCGTGGTTTTTTAGTAATTTTCTGGGATAAAATAAGATTGAATGACTAAGAAGTTTCTTATCTATTCTACGCCGCTATTCATACTATTTGGTGCGTTCTCCCTTTTTGAACCACACATTTACCGCACACTATTCGCGAGCACCAGTATCAAAAGGTTGGCGGGCAAGGAATTTACCATCATAGCCCACAAGGGTGCCTCCGGCCTTGCTCCGGAAAATACAATGGCAGCCTTCCAAAAAGCGCTCGATCTTGGTGTGGATCAAATAGAACTGGATGTGCGGCATACAAAGGATGAAGAAATTATCGTCTTTCATGACCAGCGCCTGGATCGAATTGCTCGAGATTCAGTGGGCAACAAAGTGACAGGTGATGTACATGACTATACCTTGGAAGAAATCAAGCAATTCGATGTGGGTTCATGGTATGACTCACACTATAGCGACGAGCGGATTCCTACACTCAAGGAAGTGCTGGATCTTGTGAACGGCCAGTGTAAGGTACTGATCGAAATCAAACACATGGATCATCCACACTACCATGACTTTGCTGAAAAATTGGTAGAGGTAGTACTTCAGGAAAAAAATGGGGAAGACTGGATATTGCTGCAATCGTATGAACCTCAATATCTTGACGAAGTGCATGTGCTTGATCCCCTTATTCAAACGAAGGCTTTAATCGTGGGAGAAGACTCCCCCCCACTCCTGGCCTTTTACATCGAAACCAGAATCCACATGGGTCGTGCCAAAGAGAGCAACCGGATGAAAGCAATCAATCCTCAATGGGAAACCTTGTCACCCAGACGCGTTTTTCAAATGCATGCAAAAGGGTATGAAGTCCACGCGTACCCCATCAACGAACGCGATGATATGGTGAAGATGTTGAATGCCGGTGTCGATGGGATTATTACAGACTATCCCGACCGGGCGATCGAGCTTCGAAAAGAACTCATGGCACTGGAAAAATAGTCTTCAACTCAGCTTCTGCAGCGATGTACCCAAATGCATCCCATTGGGGAGAATCGACAATTCGAAGAAACAATTCATTCGCTTTATTCAGCTGTCCAGTGTGCTGATAATGGCTTGCAATACCGTAGGCGAGTGTAGGGTTTAACGTTCCGTCTGCATTGGTTGCTTTCTTCAGCAAAACGTCGGGATTTTGTTCGCCCTTGAATAATAGCAGCAAGTCTTTATAGGGATCATTCTCGATGATCTTCATAGACGCATCTATCGACTCCGTCAATTTCAAAGCCAGTTCCCGGTTACCTAGTTTCATGTAGGTAAGAAATTGCCAATACGTGGTGGCAACCTCTAAGTCATTGTTATCACTGAAGTCCTGACATTTCGTGTATGCAGAAAGTGCCTTATCATATCTTCCACTTAAATAATAGGCTAGCCCAAAATGATACCATATATTGAATTTATCGTTCCCCAATGGCTGATTCAGTCTATTGGGCAACCCATCCGGTTCAATTTGATTCTCCGCATGCAAACTGTAATATGCAGCCAGTTCATAATCCTTAATGGCCTTGGCCAACTGTCTGGTGGAGATGTAGCGATGCCCTCGATGTCGATAAAGGCGGTAGGAATCTGGAAACAACCTCAACCCATCTGAATATACTTGAATCGACTCAAGAAATCTTCCCAGGTACGCTAACCTTCTTCCGTACCAAATGATGGACTCCAAGCTGTCAGTTTTGGCTTCAAACACTTCTTTAGCAGTCGCTAAATTTGACTCATAAAGGGATCTCTGCTTTTCAGTTAAAGACTTTTCAGGCAGTTCCTCATCCATCAGATTGTAGATCTTGGAGGGATCTTTCACTTCTTCAGGTATTGGAATGTACCTGGCTGACGACTGATCCTGCGGCTGACAAGAAATCAAGAAAAATACAACTAATAAGACAGGGGTGATTCTCTTCATCTAATGCTAATCTTTCCAATTGGGGTAACCAGGCTGAGCCAGTTCAATTCCATCTTTCGCTTCTTTCACCATGGCACGTACGTCCTTGAGTAACTCTTTTGCATCGTAGAGAATTCCATCTTTAATGGTATACTTCACACCTCCTACGCGCGTAATTTCATTGTCTTCAGTCAGCTTAATGGCACCCGTTCCGTAAAGAACTTTCAAATTCTGCAATGGATTCTCTTCTACGATAACCAAATCGGCAAGTTTCCCCACTTCGATGGTTCCGATCTGATCTTCCATGTTAAGCGCTTCCGCACCCATCAACGTTGCAGAACGGATAACCTCTAAAGGATGGAAGCCCGCCTCCCTAAGCAATTCCATCTCCCGGATGTAGGCAAAGCCATACAGCTGGAAAATAAACCCTGAATCAGATCCCGTTGTCACTCGTCCTCCTCGATTTTTGTACTCGTTGACAAATGTCATCCACAGATCATAGTTTTCTTTCCAAGCAACCTCTTCCTCCGTTCCCCAAAAGTGCCAATACGATCCATGCGAGACTTTACTCGGCTGATAAAATGACCACAGAGAAGGAAGCGTATAGTCCTTGTGCCAGTCCGCATTTCTGGCTCGCATCAAATCTCTGCTGGCCTCGTAAATGTTAAAGGTCGGATCTATTGTGAAGTCCAAATCCAGCAACCGCTCCATCACCTGATTCCACTTTTCAGAGTAGGGTTCAGCTGCCTGCTTCCAGAGACGTCCGGCTTCTCCAAAACGATGCTGTTCGTTTTGATAGTTGTAATCGAGTGGATAGTCTTGTACGACACGATCATCAAACAACGCTTCAGGAAGTCCGTACCAGTGCTCCATTGTCGTCAATCCCGCTTCCGCAGAATTCAAGACATTCCACCACCCCACATTTAGTTGCGCGTGGTGGCAGGCCGATCCAAGTCCGAGTTCCTTGTTTTGGGAAAGCGCCGCTTTCATTACCTCCGGAGATGCCCCAAAAAACTTAATACCATCCGAACCTCTTCGGTAATTGGCCTTTACCCACGATCTTGCGTCCTCAGCGCTCGTAATCGGCCCCGATAGTTTCTCCTCTCCGCTTCGCTCGCCGGGCAGATTCCTAACCGCTTCCACATTGTTTAGGTCCTGGCCAAATCCAGTGTACGCAACAATCCGAGGTGCGGTAATCTCATTCTTATTGCTTCGATCCTTATGCCGAAGCACCCACTCCAACCCATTGAAAGATCCTGGATCACGTACAGTTGTCACCCCATGAGCCAGCCAAAGCTTGAACACATACTCAGCTGTTGTGCCTTGGCTTTTTCCCCCTATATGCCCGTGCATATCCACGAAACCAGGCAGTACAAACATGCCCTCAGCATCGATCTCCAGACCGTTTCCTTTTACCTGGGGTCTTCCTGCATTGTCGATTTCCACGCCTGGGTATCCGACTACCTCTACCTGGGTGATTTTGTTGTTTTCTATGACGATGTCCACAGGTCCAATGGGGGGTGCTCCGTTACCATTAATTAGATTGGCTCCCCGTATGATCATTGACTCGTAAGGACCATCGCCTCTTGTTCTTGCTGGGGCTGAAGGTATTTGTGCCAGCAGCTCAGATCCAAGAAGTAGGATTGCAATAAGAAGTGAGTTTTTTTTCATACTCTCAAGATTGTGCTATTTTTAGTTG
>CAZQJU010000113.1:0-12108 GCA_964593185.1 uncultured Roseivirgaceae bacterium | reverse complement strand
TTATTGAGGCATTTCTTGTGAGCATGGAAATGGACCTCTCGAAAAAAGATTACTCCGATCCTGAGTACAAAACTTACATCTACGGGAGTGCTGAAGTCGTAGGTTTAATGTGTCTAAAAGTATTCTGTGAAGGAAATGAGGAAGAATATGCATCACTGTTAAAACCTGCAAAACACTTAGGTGCTGCTTTCCAAAAAGTGAATTTTCTACGCGACATCAAGAGTGACTTTGACGAACGTGGACGAATTTATTTTCCAGGCATAGACTTCCAAAAGTTCACGCAAGAAGACAAACTAGCGATTGAAGAAGACATAAAAGTAGATTTTCAGTTGGCACTTGATGGGATAAAGCGCTTACCGCGAAGCGCAAGGGCTGGGGTCTACTTAGCATACGTCTACTACAGTGTCTTATTTAAGAAAATCACCCGGCTTTCTCCGGAACGGATTAAGTCACAAAGAATTCGGATTCCGAACTTTCGAAAAATACTTTTGCTAATCAAATGTTATTTCAGACATAAGGCGAATTATATCGTTGAATAAGCGTAAACGAAGGTGAATTTAAAAATTAGAAGATAAGATGAATGTGCTGTTCAATATACTCTTAGTTGTAGGAACATTTCTCTTCATGGAAGGGGTGGCTTGGTTTACACACAAGTATATCATGCATGGATTTTTATGGTCCTGGCATCGGTCTCATCACAAAGTGCATGGACATGCCTTAGAGATGAACGACCTTTTTGCGGTTGTTTTTAGTGTTCCCTCCATTTTGACAATTTATATGGGATCAAATAATCCTGAAATCGGCTGGATGCTATACGTGGGGTTTGGTATACTGGGCTACGGGATTTTTTACTTCATATTCCACGACATCATTGTCCACAGACGGATAAAAATCGCATTCAAAGCTAAGAGCAAATACATGAAGAGGATTATGAGGGCCCACTATGTACATCATGAAAAACACACCAAAGAAGGAGGCGAGGCCTTCGGGTTTTTGTATGCGCCGAAAAAATACGAAAAGTAAAATATAAAAACAGTTAACTAGTATGAATTAACAATCATTATCAATTGATAATGTTATAATTATCATTATTTTTGGGCAAAAGCGTTAGAACTAAACCCGAAGTTCTAGCGATTCATTAAAAAGCGAATATTTATGGCAGACCAAAAAAAAGAAGAAGCATGGGCTTCTATCGATGGTTTTTCCAACTACGAGATCTCGAATCGAGGAAAAATCAGAAGTAAATCCAGAAAAGTATGGCACAAAGGAAGTAAGACACACATGAAGCTTAAGGGAAAGCTCATGAGACAGAGATGGAATAAAATCTGCAAATGCTATTTCCTAGACCTTATCGATGATGGTGGTAAAAGGCGAACTGTTTACCCTCACAAAGAAACCGCAAAAGCGTTTGTGAAGAGAGCAGATGACAGCACTACAATGATCATTCATGAGGACAACAACCCTAGAAACAACTACTTCGAAAACCTCGTCTGGAAGACGAAATCAGAACACATGAAGTGGCAGTTTGAGGTTGGAAACAAGAACAACTTCAAAGTTTGGAAGACCAGAAAGAAGAGGTACAAGAATGGTTTTAAACCAGAAACCGTACTACCAGGTAGACCAAAAAAGAACAAAGCAACAGTTTAGACAAACAGAAAGGGGTTTGAAAGTCAAACCCCTTTTTTTGTAACTAACCTAACCTAAATCGCTTAATAAACTAAGCAATCTTCTTTCACGTCACTTAACTCAGTGACCCTGATTCTTTCCTGAAATTATTCGGATGAATTCTTACTCAGCAGCAGGCTCTACATGAACGTATGACCTGTCTTTTCGACCTTTGCTGAATTTGACCACACCATCAGACAATGCGAACAATGTGTGATCTTTTCCAATTCCTACATTCTCTCCTGGATGATGCTTCGTACCTCTTTGCCGGACAATGATGTTACCTGCCACGGCTTTCTGGCCACCAAAAATTTTCACGCCAAGTCTTTTACTTTCAGACTCTCTTCCGTTTTTTGAACTACCTACACCTTTTTTGTGTGCCATGAGATTATCCTTTAATGTCTTCGATCAAAACCTTTGAGAACTGCTGTCTGTGGCCGTTCTTCACTTTGTATCCTTTTCTTCTTTTTTTCTTGAAAACGACTACTTTGTCGTCTTTCACGTGCTCAAGAATCTTAGCAGATACTTTAGCACCCTTAACTGTGGGAGCACCTACCTTCACTTTGCCGTCATTGTCAACCAGAAGGACACGATCAAAATCAACTTTTGAACCTTCTTTACCCTCCATTAACGGAGCATAAAGGAACTTGTCTTTCTCAGCTTTGTATTGCTTCCCAGCGATGTCTACTATTGCGTACATTTTATGTCTTTTGAAAAAAGGACTGCAAAGATAGTATTTCAGTTTCAATATTCAAACCATGGGTAGGAAGAAATAATCTAGAGAAGAAAATTTAATTTTTTTTTAATTTTTTAAACTCGGTTTTTCAGCCATATTCATGAAAGTTTTCATTTCAAAATCCAATACTAAGGGCTTATATCACAATTATTTAAGTCAATTTTCAATTGATAATGTTTGCGATACTTGACCCGTAATAACCACTTGGATTTTCCCCCTCTTTTAGACAGATTTGTAGACAAGCGGCCGAGAAAATTAAACCACTCTTAGGGCTGTATTCCTAAATTTAGAGGCTCATCATGAGAAGCACACAAAAAATGCGTGCATGAGGGCTATTTTTTTGTTATAAAAAGTTAGAAAGATAAGAAGCATGAACGAAACCTTAGCGCACGTAGAAGAACCCATACTTAAAGAAAACAAAGACCGATTTGTGATATTCCCAATCCAGCACAGCGACATCTGGGAATTTTATAAAAAAGCTGAGGCAAGCTTCTGGACAGCTGAAGAAATAGATTTAAGCCAAGACCTTAAAGACTGGAGCAACACGATGAGTGACGACGAGAAGCACTTCATCAAACACGTGTTGGCATTCTTCGCAGCAAGTGATGGAATTGTCAATGAAAATCTGGCCGAAAACTTTGTAGCCGAAGTGCAATACACTGAAGCCAAATTCTTCTATGGCTTTCAAATAGCCGTTGAAAACATTCATTCGGAAACATATTCTTTACTGATTGACACCTATGTGAAAGATCCAAAGGAAAAGGATTATCTATTCCACGCGATCGAAACCATGGATTGTGTGAAGAAGAAAGCGGATTGGGCACTCCGATGGATTGATGAAGGTTCTTTCGCCGAAAGACTCATTGCATTTGCTGCGGTTGAAGGCATCTTCTTCTCCGGAAGTTTTTGTAGCATTTTCTGGCTAAAGAAAAGAGGATTGATGCCAGGCCTCTCCTTCTCTAATGAGTTGATCTCGCGAGATGAAGGCCTACACTGTGATTTCGCGTGCTTATTGTACAATAACCACATGATCAATAAGCTCCCAGTGGAAACCGTTCAGGAAATTATCAAAGATGCGGTGACCATCGAAAAAGAGTTCGTAACAGACGCATTGCCTGTCAAACTAATTGGTATGAATTCAGATCTCATGTGCCAATACATCGAATTTGTCGCAGACCGACTTCTTACAGAACTAGGATGCCCCAAAGTATATAACTCCAGTAATCCATTTGACTTCATGGAAATGATCTCGCTACAAGGAAAAACCAACTTCTTCGAGAAGCGCGTAGGAGAATACCAAAAAGCGGGCGTTATGGACAATGAAAAAGATAAAGCCAAGTTTTCATTAGACGAAGACTTCTAAAAATAATTGATCACCTAAGCACATAATACCAAAACATGTTAGTAGTAAAAAGAGACGGAAGAAGAGAATCAGTAAAATTTGACAAAATCACCGCACGTATTGAAAAACTGTGCAATGGATTAAATGCCGATTTTGTCAAACCAGTTGAGATTGCCAAAAAGGTCATTGATGGACTGTATGATGGTGTATCAACGGTTGAGCTAGATAACCTGGCAGCAGAGACAGCAGCTACCATGACCACAAAACACCCCGATTTTGCACGGTTGGCTGCCCGCATCTCCATTTCCAACCTTCACAAGGTGACCGAAACGTCATTCTCCAATACCATGAAGAGAATGTACGAGTACATCAACCCTAAAACAGGTGAAAACGCGGCACTTCTTTCCACAGAAACGTATGGCATCATCCGAAACAACGCTAAAAGGTTGGACGACGCGATTGATTACAAGCGAGACTATAATTACGATTACTTCGGCTATAAAACACTAGAGCGCTCATATCTAATGAAGCTCGACGGTAAAATCGTGGAGCGACCTCAGCACATGCTCATGAGGGTTTCCATTGGAATTCACGGCACAGACATCGATGCAGCCATCAAGACCTATGATTTGATGGCGGAAAAATGGTTTACGCATGCAACTCCTACGCTCTTCAACGCCGGAACGCCAAAACCACAGCTTTCCTCCTGCTTCTTGCTCTCCATGCAAGACGATAGCATCGATGGTATCTATGACACGTTAAAGCAGTGTGCGAAGATTTCACAGTCCGCGGGTGGTATCGGACTAAGCATCCACAATGTGAGAGCTACAGGCGCTTACATCAAAGGAACCAATGGGACGTCAAATGGTATCGTACCGATGCTTAGAAATTTTGACATGACTGCTCGTTATGTAGATCAAGGTGGTGGTAAGCGTAAAGGAAGCTTTGCTATCTACATTGAACCATGGCATGCAGACGTGTTTGATTTCCTTGAATTAAGGAAAAACCACGGAAAAGAAGAACTCAGAGCACGAGATCTGTTCTACGCCCTGTGGATTCCGGATCTCTTCATGGAAAGAGTAGAATCGAACGGAGATTGGACGCTGATGTCGCCTGACGAATGTCCAGGACTTTACGAAGCTTATGGAGACGAGTTCAAAGCCCTTTATGAAAAATACGAGCGAGAAGGAAGAGGCAGAAAAACCGTGAAAGCACAGGATCTATGGTTTGAAGTTCTTGAGGCACAAATAGAGACCGGTACACCTTACATGCTTTATAAGGACGCCGCCAACAAGAAATCCAATCAGAAAAACTTGGGCACCATCCGATCCAGTAACCTTTGTACAGAAATCATGGAGTACACCTCCAAAGATGAAGTTGCGGTATGTAACCTGGCCTCTATAGCCCTTTCTAAATTTGTTATCGACGGCAAATTTGATCACCAAAAGCTTTATGAGATCACCAAGGTGGTCACTCGAAACCTGAACAAGGTGATCGATGTGAATTACTATCCGGTTGAAGAAGCACGTAACTCCAACATGAAACACCGCCCGATTGGAATTGGTGTGCAAGGACTGGCAGACGCGTTCCTACTCATGAAGATGCCGTTCGAGTCAGAAGAAGCGAAGAAGCTTAACAGAGAAATTTTCGAGACCATCTACTTTGCTGCCATGGAAACTTCCATGGAAGTTGCTCAGGAAGAAGGACCTTATGAAACCTATAAAGGTTCTCCTGTATCCAAAGGAATCTTCCAGTTTGACATGTGGGGAGTAACTCCTGATTCCGGAAGATGGGATTGGATTGAATTGAAGCAAAAGGTACGAAAGCATGGCGTTCGAAATTCCTTGTTGCTGGCACCTATGCCAACCGCTTCTACTGCACAACTTCGTGGAAACAACGAGTGTTTTGAGCCGTACACCTCCAACCTCTACTTAAGAAGAGTATTGTCAGGCGAGTTTATCGTTGCCAACAAGCACCTCATGAACGAGCTTATTGCGCTAGGACTTTGGGATGATCGCATGATGAATCGTATCAAGGCTGAAAATGGCTCGATTCAAAACATCGCAGAAATACCAGAAGACATCAAAGAACGCTACAAGACGGTGTGGGAGATCTCACAGAAAGCCATCATCGATATGTCAGCGGATCGAGGAGCCTACATTTGTCAAAGTCAGAGCTTGAACATCCACTTACAGGATGCCAACTTTGGAAAAATGACTTCCATGCATTTCTACGCCTGGAAAAAAGGACTAAAGACTGGTATGTACTACTTGAGAACAAAAGCAGCTACAGATGCCATCAAGTTTACAGTAGAAAAAGAAAAGCAAGAGCAGCCAAAGGAAGCAGTAGCGGCAGTAGCCACAGGACCACAGGGACAGCAGGTTACTCAGGCACAGCTTGATCAACAGGCCGCTATGCAATGCTCATTGGATGATCCGGATGGATGCGAGATGTGCGGATCTTGATAAAACACTAATTCTGTTTTTAAACCCTGACTTCAAAATTGCGGTCAGGGTTTTTTCTTGATAAGAACAGTAATTTTTCAATTGATAGATTGTTTTTAAATTCAAAATAATAATTCTATCTTTGCCGTCCTTTTAGAAACAGGAATAGAAAAAGCATTATGGCGAACCATAAATCAGCATTAAAAAGAATCAGAAGCAGCGAAGCCAAAAGACTTAGAAATAAGTACCAACACAAGACTGCCAGAACCTTCATCAAAAGGTTGAGAAACACCACTGACAAAACACAAGGTGAAGAGCTTTTGGTGCAAGTAACATCCATGATCGATAAGCTTGCCAAAAGAAACATCATTCACAAAAACAAAGCAGGAAACCTAAAGTCTAGCTTGACCAAGCACGTAGCAGGTCTTTGAGTTATATGTAAAGATATTTCCGAACCCTGGTCAATCATTGATCAGGGTTTTTTATTTTCGGTGCATGGAGGAACGGCTAACCATCAAACGTTGGGCTGAAGAAGATCGTCCCCGGGAAAAATTACTCCTGAAAGGCAAATCTGCCCTTTCGGAAGCAGAGCTAGTTGCGATACTCATAGGCACGGGCAATAGCACACAAACGGCCGTAGAACTTTCACAATCCATCCTGAGTCACTGCGAAAACAGCCTGCACAAAATCGCCAAGCTCACCGTCAAAGACCTGCAAAAATTCAAAGGGATTGGCGAAGCCAAAGCCATCACCATCGTGGCTGCATTAGAGCTCGGTAGACGACGCAAGCAGAGCGAAGCACCAAAGAAAACGATCGTTAAAACATCCAAAGATGCCTATGACCTCTTGATCGGAGATCTGCTCGACCTGTCCGTTGAAGAATTTTGGCTCATCCTGCTGAAACGCAATCATGAAGTGATCAAAAAAGAAATGGTCAGTAAGGGAGGTGTTTCAGGAACCGTGGTTGATTCGAAAGTGATCTACAAGAAAGCATTGGAAGAATCAGCTTCCGCAATCATCATCGCCCACAATCATCCCAGTGGAAATCTAAAACCAAGTCGGGAAGACATCAGTTTAACACAAAAAATAAGTGCGGCTGGCAAAACGCTGGATATTTCGCTATTGGATCATTTAATTGTCACCGATACAGGGTATTTGAGCTTTGCCGATCAAAACATGCTTTGACTATGAAAAAACTAATCTGGATCCTCATACCTTCGGTAGTCGTGGTATTCATGGTTACGAGAACCGGTCAATCCGACGATGAGTACACCCAGGAAATCAGCAAATACTGGGAAGACAAGCACGATTTCTATGCCAACTCTCAAGCAAGTCCCTTTGTCCAAAAAGGGGTTCAATATGAAGAAGTACCCCTTTTCCCCACAGATATAAGCTACAACGTCAACGCAAACCTTGAGCGGTTTACAACACGAGAGCTGGTAACACTTAGTAATAGTGACGGGAGCTCCACCCGATACCTGAAATTTGCCATCGCCAAATTTAAAATCAACGGAGTACAGCAAGAACTACTAATCCTGAAAGCGCTTGGCTTTGGAAATCAATACCTCACCGCCTTTGGTGACGAGACCAGTGGAGTTACCTCTTATGGCGGAGGTCGCTATCTTGACTTAACGATCGGAAAGTCGGATAAAGTGGAGATTGATTTTAACAAAGCCTACAATCCCTACTGTGCCTATTTCGAGGATTTTACCTGCCCATTACCTCCTTTGGAGAATTTACTCACTGTCGAAATAAAAGCTGGAGAAAAACTATAGTGAGCTTGTGTGGTTAACTTAACAACGCAAACCTAATTCCATGAAAAAGACGCTATTTCGATCCTTCACCATCCTTCTGTGTTCAACAATCCATGCACAAGATCGGATTACCGGAGAACTATTCGCCACAAGATCTGAAGTACTTGCTCAAAATGGCATGGTCGCCACTAGCCATCCCCTTGCAACTCAAATCGGACTTGATATCCTGAAAGACGGCGGCACCGCCATAGATGCAGCCATTGCAGCCAATGCAGCACTTGGGCTTATGGAGCCTACCGGTTGTGGCATAGGAGGAGACCTCTTTGCCATTGTTTGGGATGGTAAAACACAAAAAGTCTACGGGTTGAATGCCAGTGGCCGATCACCAAAATCACTAACGCTAGCCTATTTTAAAGAACAAGGCATGGACAAAATTCCTTCGCATGGGCCTCTGCCTGTTAGTGTACCGGGTGCAGTGGACGGCTGGTTCGAATTGCACGAAAAGTTCGGTTCCAAGCCCATGGATGAAATTCTTGCGCCTGCTATCCAATATGCAGAAAGTGGATTTCCACTTACAGAACTCATCGCGTGGTACATGCAACGTACCATCCCGTTCTTTCAGGGCAAAGGATTCCCCAATATCGAAGAAACGTACATGGGTCAAAATGGAGGCAAGTTGATCAACGAAGGAGAAGTCTACAAGAATCCTTATTTAGCAAACACGTACAGACAAATAGCCAAGGGCGGTAGAAATGCATTCTACAAGGGAAAGATTGCGAAGACCATCGCTGATTTCATCCAGGATCAAGGCGGATTTCTCTCCACCGAAGACCTGGCATCGCATACCTCTGAGTGGATCGACCCCGTATCCATCAACTACCGAGGATATGATGTTTGGGAACTACCCCCGAATGGGCAGGGGATCGCGGCTTTGCAAATGCTGACCATCTTAGAAGGGTACGACTTTTCGAACATCGAATTCGGAAGTGCTGAGCATCTTCATTTGTTCACAGAAGCCAAGAAGCTCGCATTTGAAGATCGTTCCAAGTACTACGCAGACATGGACTTCTTTGACGTTCCTGTGGAGGAGCTGATATCTGAAGAATATGCCGCCAAACGAAGAGAACTAATTGGCGAAAGGGCCTCTACCTACGAAGCAGGCGAGATCAGTGCAGGGGAAACCATCTACATGACGGTAGCTGACCAAAACGGCACCATGATTTCACTGATTCAAAGTAACTACCGAGGGATGGGATCCGGGATGGCTCCTCCTGAGTTAGGATTCATGCTACAGGATCGTGGTGAGTTATTTTCTTTGACAGAAGGACAAGCCAACACGTACGAGCCTGGAAAACGTCCATTTCATACCATTATTCCGGCCTTCATTTCGAAAGGCGGAAAGCCGTTTGTGAGTTTTGGTGTAATGGGTGGAGATTTTCAGCCGCAAGGTCACTCGCAAATTGTCATGAACTTGGTGGACTTCGGGATGAATCTACAGGAAGCGGGAGATGCACCCCGGTGGGATCACACTGGTACCTCTACCCCTACGGGCCAGCCAGCCAAAGGGAGAGGAGAAATACGACTTGAGTCCGGCATTTCCTACGAAACGATCAGAGGCTTGATGGACAAAGGCCATAAGGTGGGGTATTCACGAGGAATTTACGGAGGTTATCAGGCAATCATGTGGGACGAGGTAAATAAAGTATACAAGGGAGCATCTGAGAGTCGAAAAGACGGACAAGCAGCAGGCTACTAACGGATAGGCATTCGTCTTTCCTGAGGCTCCTACGCTTTGTTTATTCCCTAATTCTGCATTAGTAGAGGCTTGTATTGTTTTTAACCATCCTCCTGATGTTTTAAAGAAATCAATCTGCTCCCCAATCGCAATTAAGGATGTCATAAAGGGTTATTTTTGCCAACTTTAAGATGCACACTTAATGAAAATATCCTATAACTGGCTTAAGGAGTTTATCGATTTTGATGAATCCCCTGATGAAATAAGCGAGATCCTAACGCAGACCGGACTCGAAGTAGAAGGCATAGAAAGCATAGAGAAAATCCCGGGAGGTCTTAGCGGCATTGTGGTTGGAGAAGTAGTTTCTTGCAGCCAGCATCCAAATGCGGATAAATTGAAAGTCACGAAGGTTGACATCGGAGGAGAAACGCCTTCGGATATTGTCTGTGGAGCACCGAATGTAGCCCAGGGACAAAAAGTCTTGGTTGCCACCGTAAATTCTACCATCCATCCAACAAATGGCGAGCCTTTCAAAATCAAAAAAGCGAAGATTCGTGGAGAAGTTTCTGAAGGAATGATCTGTGCCGAGGACGAAACAGGACTGGGAACAAGCCACGATGGCATTATGGTTTTAACAACGGACGTGGCAAACGGCACTCCGGCAATCGAACTTTTCGAAACCGGAGAAGATCACGTCATCGAAATCGGATTGACTCCCAATCGAGGCGACGCTACATCACACCTCGGTACTTCACGCGATCTAAAGGCGTACTTTCGAAGACCAACTACCCTACCCAGCACAGAGGACTTTGAGATCAAAGAGGATAACCCAATTACCGTTCGTGTTGAAAATACCGATGCCTGCCCCAGATATGCAGGAATTACGATCCGGAACGTCAGTGTGACCGACTCACCTGATTGGCTCCAATGGAAACTGAGATCCATAGGTCTTGAGCCAATCAACAATGTGGTGGACATTACCAACTATTGTTTGCATGCCCTCGGGCAACCCATGCACGCCTTTGACGCCGATGAAATTAAGGGTGGAGAAGTGGTAGTGAAAACACTACCATCGAAGACCAAATTCACCACGCTTGATGAAAAGGAAAGAGCCTTGCATCAGGATGACCTGATGATCTGCGATGCAGAAAGCAATGGAATGTGCATTGCCGGTGTTTTTGGTGGTATCAAATCTGGAGTTAAGCAGACCACCAAGAATGTCTTTCTGGAAGTGGCCTACTTTTCCGCAGATTCTGTTAGAGCTACGGCACAAAGGCATGGATTATCGACCGATGCTTCTTTCAGATATGAACGGGGCACAGATCCGGAAATGGTAATCACTGCACTGAAGCTCGCAACTTCGTTGATTCTTGAGTACACAGGGGGTTACGCAGCATCACAAATTCTTGATATTTATCCTAAACCAATCAAGCCTGTAGAAATCCCCATGACTTTTCAGAAGTTTCATTGGCTTATTGGAAAAGAACTCGCTAGCGATCTCATCCTCGAGATTTTAAATTGGTTGGATATAGAAACCAAGAACGTCACCAAAACGGACTTCACTGCTGTGGTACCACCTTACAGATCAGATGTGACGAGGCCTGCCGATTTGGTAGAAGAAGTATTACGGATCTATGGATTCAATGAGATTGAGCTTGACGAAGACTTTTCTTCTGATTATCTGGCCGCCTTCAACGAGTTCGAGCCTTATCGGGTGCAGGAAGATTTGTCAAAGTACTTAGCAGGAAAAGGTTTCTCTGAAATTTTGACTAATTCGCTGACTAACCCGAATTACAAGAAGAAATTCCCGTTAGGCGGAGAACCTGTAGAGATGCTGAATCCTTCGAGTGAAGATCTCACGATTATGAAAACCTCCCCGGTCTACACGGCCCTGGAATCTGTAGCCTATAACATTAACCGTAGAAACGGAAATCTGAAGTTTTTTGAATTTGGACGATCCTACAAAAAGGAGGAAGCATCTTACCTTGAAACCGAGTGGCTTACCCTTTACCTGACTGGAAACCTCACAGAGGCCAATTGGATGGACGAAGCCAGAAAGATCAGCTTTCAGGACCTGAGCACCGTGGTTGTTTCCATGTTGCATTATGCAGGCATCCGAAACATTGACATGATTCCTTCAGAAAAACACTCCTTGTATGAATATGGAGTGGTGCTAAAACATGAAGGTAAAATGATTGGTTTAGTAGGTAAGCTTAAATTGGATTTGCTGGATCTGTACGGGATCAAACAAGAGGTATACCAAGCGCAGCTTGATTGGGAATCCATTCTCTCTAAATACAAGAAAGACGTGAAGTTCGATCCAATTTCTAAGTTCCCTGAAGTGAAAAGGGACTTATCTTTGGTCCTTGACAAGCAGATTTCCTTCGCTGAAATTCAGGAACTTGCCTTTAAGCAGGAGAAGAAATTATTGA
>CAZQJU010000112.1:0-12864 GCA_964593185.1 uncultured Roseivirgaceae bacterium | reverse complement strand
AATTTTGTAAAAGTCTCATATTTGTGTTTCACCAAGCACAGTATGAGACTTTTCATTTTTACACTAATTTTTTGTGGACTTGCTGCATGTCAGCCATCTGCCACTTCGTCCAATTCTTCTTCCTCTGAAGCCCCCGTTGCTGCATATCAGGCACCTTCGCATCATGTTGCCTTGCTAACAAGCGTGTTTGATGCCCATGGTGGCTATGAACAGTGGAGCAGCATGAAAACATTGAGCTACTCCAAAGGCGAGGAAGAGACCATCACCAATCTAGAGAATCGAAAAATCAGGGTGTCGGATGCCGACCGAACCATAGGATTTGACGGCAACGAGGTATGGATTTCTCCTGATACACTGGATGCCAGTAGAGCCCGCTTCTATCATAATCTGTATTTCTACTTTTACGCGATGCCTTTTGTGGTAGGTGATCCGGGAGCTTTCTACGAAGAAGTGCCTTCCCGAGAAATTCAAGGGAAGACCTACCGTGGCATCAAAATTTCATACCGTGAGGGAGTGGGGGACGCGTCTGATGACAACTACATTCTATGGGTGGATCCGGAAACGTACCAGATGGAATGGCTGATGTACACCGTCACATATCGAAGCCAGGAACCCAGTGATGACTACCGGCTTATCAAGTATGATGGATGGCAAACGTTCAACGGAGTTAAGTTGCCAACATCACTTCAGTGGTACAATTTTGATGGTGAGACGGTTGGTGATCCCCGAGGGGACGGCACGCGTTTCGAGGACGTTCAATTGGCCAAGGAGGCACCAGCGGATTCGTTGTTTGACATGCCTTCTAATGCAATTGTAGCGCCCAGGTAGTTAGTCGATGGGCGTATCGTGAAATGCCGCTCTACGCCAAGTCCCGTTTTGCTGAACCCAGACGTTGGTAACACGAAATTGTTTGAAGAATGATGCTCCCTCTTCCAGTCCACGTACTGAGATCTTGGCGGTTACAATTGCAGAGGAGCCATGCTGCTGAATATCCAATTCATCCATTTCATACTGGTCGACCTGCAAGGCTCCTTTGGCCAATTTTTCTGCTCGGAGCTCCATATAGTGAAGCCATTGATCCTTCCCGAAGGATTTCCAGGAGTTGTTGGTGTGGACATAGTTTTCCGTGAGCATTGATTCAAGAGCCTTGACGTTGCCTTTTTCGTACGCTTCGTTAAAAAGGGCTACTTGGGTGGGTAAGTCAGGACCTTTTGGAGTGGAACATGCGACAAGGGAAAGGCCAACAAACACATACAGGAGTCGTTTCATTTATCTTTGATGCTTTACTTTAAGAAATATGCGCGCTAGAAGTCTTATACTCGTCTTATTCATCTTGGTTTCGTCCTACATTCAGGCTCAAAGCAAGGCCTCCCCTTTGGTGGACATGCCGGATTACATTCAACAGGTCACCCATTTCGGTCAACGTGCGGATTGGTCACACGATGGGAAGCGCGTACTTTTCATTGAAAAAACGTTTGGAGATGTATTTGAAGTGGAGGTTGCCACGGGAAAAATTCGTCCAATGACCCATCATTTCTTCCATGAAGGGTTCGTCAGGGCACTGTACTTATCCAATGGCGATATTCTACTTTCCGGAGCAAAAAATTTCAACGCAGACGACCCCTGGAAGAGTAGGGACGCCAGGAATACGGAACTATGGGTGTTGAGCAAAGACCTTTCAGGACCTCCGGTAGCCCTTGGCGTGCACTGCAAGGAAGGACCGGCTGTTTCACGTAAGACCCTGTCCATCGCCTGGGCGTTAGGCACTACGGTATACTCCGGATCAATTGAGTATGTCAAAGGGAAGCCGAAACTAAAGCAGTGGAGGCCGCTTTTTACCAACATGGACCTACCTTCACCTGCGAAGGGTTGGGATGTAGAGACCCAGAATTTCAATCCGCTCAACGAAAAAGAACTGTTTTTTTATTCCTTCGGAGGGCAGTTTGGTTTTCAGGCAGAGGTATTTAGCTACAATCTGGAAGAAAAGACCTTTAAGAATTACTCCGTAAGCAGAGAGACGTACGATGAAGCGGAGGGCATTTTTCCGGATGGCTTAAGCATGCTCATCGAGAGTAATCGGCATCGAATGAAGTACAAAGGAATGAAGGAATTCCTGACGCTAGATATTTACAAGCTGGACCTGGCAGGGGATGGAAAGGTGGAGCGGATGACGTATTTTAACGATAACCCAGACTACAAAGCCTCCAATCCGGTGGTAAGCGACGACGGAAAGTACATGGCATTTCAGTACGCCCAGGTAGAGGATGAGGCGGGTGTTGGACGGGGCATTCTGATCATGGACATAGCACGATGGGAAAAGAAAAAAGGGAAGAAATAGGGCGTTGGGTTTGGACAAAATGGTGGTGCTTCCTTTGCTGCTGCAGCTTACTTTACAACGTAGGAGCACAGGCTCCTTCTGACAAATCCATTTGTGAACCGCCACGGACCGACAAAACGCAAGTCTTTTCCCGAACAAGTACTACTTCAAACGTAAGCACCTCGCCTCCCCAAGGAAAAGTGAAAATCCCGGTGGTGATACATGTTTTTCACGTTGGGGATTCGGGAAGAATTTCCAGTGAACAAGCAATCTCAGGATTAGAGGTAATCAATCAGGATTTTAATGGGCAGAACCCGGACTTTCAAGAGATCATACCACGGTTTGATTCCATAAAAGCGGTCATGGACATTGAGTTCTTTCTTGCCACAATCGACCCGGAAGGACTACCAACAGAAGGAATCGTTTACCATGAAGATGAAGAAGCAGCCTTTAACGAAGGATTCAAAATCTTTGAATATGCTTGGGATAATTTCAAATACCTGAACATCTACCTCCCCATTTATAGCTTCAGTGCTCCATCGGTGCGCACCGCCTATGCTTCACTGCCAAGTCTTAGCGGATCCGAAAATGGACGAGATGGGATCGTACACAGTTCAATTCGATGGGGATATGGAGATAAATCTGAACTTACGCCCGATAGTGAACTGCTTTCCATAGCGACGCACGAGGTTGGCCACTGGCTTAATTTACGACATCCTTTTTCTGTAACCTGTACGGGAGTTGGGGATTTGGTGGAGGATACGCCTCCTACGCTCGGAGATTCCATTTCGTTTACAGGGTGCAACAATTTTGATTTCAGTTGTGGAGTAGCAACCAATGGGTCCAACTACATGGACTACAATCACGGCTGCAAGAAGATGTTCACGAAAGGGCAGGTAGCCAGAATGTACGAAGCGCTTGTCCATCCTACCAGAGCCAACCATTGGTCGGTTGATAACCTGATCGCCACGGGTGGATTGACCTTACCTGCCAATGAACATGTTCGGTTTTTTACCGCAAGCAATGGGAATTTGACGGTCATTGCAGATCAGGACATTGCCTCTGTAGAATTATTTGACTTGCAAGGTCGTTCACTGCTTAAAGAATCGCCCAATTCAGGAACAATACAGTTTCCCGCATTTGAACGCAAAGGATTATTGCTCTTTCAAGTCGTTTTCGTGAATCGCACCGAAGAAAGAGGGAAGCTGTTTTTCAACTGAGTTGTTATTCTCCAATCATTACAAAGGCACCCCAGTAGTACGGCTTTTTATACTTATCTCGAATGGTTTTTTGTGCAGAGTTAAACGCACGTTGCTTATCTCCGTGGGATAACCATTGTTCGTAGAATACCGTCATCAACTCCTGTGTTGCATCATCATCTACTGTCCACATGGACATAATGATCGCATCCGCACCGGCGATCTGGAAAGCTCGTTGAAGCCCATAAACACCTTCGCCGTTCTTGATCTCCCCAAGACCGGTTTCGCAGGCTGACATGACCACCACATCTGTTTTGTCAAGGTTCATATTCATGGCTTCATAGGCGGTCAGAATGCCGTCGTCGCCATTGTGCTCAGCGGTGATCTCTCCTTGCTGAATGTAGGTATTTGCTCCTGCCAGGATAAGCCCGGACCGTAACAGTGGATTTTCTGCGTAGGAATCTTCTACTTTTTCATCCGGATCTAATTCCAGGAAGAAACCGTGTGTGGCGATGTGAAGAATGTTCGGATTGTCAACAGCCTTTAGTGTTCCTTCCAACGCATCGTTTAAGAAGTAGGACTCGGCGACTTTATCCGTGTTGGAGTACAAACTATCGATCAGCTCGACCTCCTTTTTTGTACCCGGTAGCATGGACAATCCATTAAATGACTGCATGTAGCGTACCAGGTTTCCCCGCACACCACGTGGGATACCTCTGGACAGCTCTCCTTTTGCTGTCCCGCTTCGTGTTCCGCGTGTGCCTCTTACCCCTCTCACGCCACGAATGCCTCGATCGTCCGCCTCGCCTTTAGTAGCCTCGCCCGATCCCATGCTATATTCAGGAAATCCAAAGAACACACTTTTACCCCCTGGCTCAAACGCGGGAGCGTCCTCCAGCAGGTCTTTCGTGTTGGTAACCAGTGCCAGGTCGATCTCATCTAGCAAGTAATTCTTGGTCTTAGAATTTTGCAGCGTGTATATGCTGATCTGATTGTAGACTCCATCTGGGGCGAAATAAATCTTGTTGATGCCTTCAAGTCTTCGGGCGATAGGTTCCCAGAACAAGCGATATGAGTAGTTTTCGGCAATCTTGAAACGGATCGCATTTCGATAGTTGGCCAAAAATTTCTTCTCCATTTGTGCCCCATTTCTCAAGATGATCATTTCCGGATGATCCTCCGTATCATGTCGTACGACCATCGCTGCATAGTGCACCTCATCCGTAAATACTCCTGCAGAGTCCGTGGTGAAGTCCCGATAGCGAACGATTTCAACGGCAGCCTCGCCTGGTTCCAAAACGTCTCTGATGTCTTTCCACGAAAGCTTTTTGTTGGCAAAGTTCTTTCCAAATGCATCTGAGGATTTGCTAAGCTCTTCTTCCAGGGCGTTAGATGTCTCCGTCAAGGAGTCAATTCGTCTGTTTCGTACCTCAAGTTCTAGATCCGTAGCACTGAAAAGCTTGGCCATTTGTTCTTTTTGTGAGATCCAGGTTTCGAACTTGGCAATAAGGGCTTCGTCGCCACTTGCCAGGATGCTTTCTCGTACTTTTGAGGTAGCATACATGATCAGACCTTTCAGGGACAGTTGATAGTCATAGATTTCACCGAGAAGTTCTTTGTTCTCCATCGACGTTTCCTCAATAAAAGAGATATACTGCTCAAAGCCAGGACGTAGCTTGGTATAATAAAAAGTAGCTTTTTCCTCTTCGGTCAGGACAGGGAAGAACGAGTTGATTTGATCGAAGTAGTTCTTAAACGTCTCTTGATAAAATTTTAAGGCCTCTTTGGAGTTTCCTTTTTTCCAATTCAAAAAAGCCAATTGCTTGGTGCTTCTTGCATACAGTGGATGCCAAGTTCCTAAGGTTTTCTTCCGAATACGATGTGCTTCCAATGCGTACTCTTCAGCTTTCTCCAATTCATCGTAGATCATGTAGGCGTTGCTGAGATTATACATTGGTCGGGATGTCTCCCAGTTTTTTTCGCCAAGCACATCACGATACACGGTAATGGCACTCTTGCCATTTTCAATCGCTAAATCCGTTTTGCCATTATTCACATAGAGTTCTGACAACTGGCTTTGCGCCCTCGCGTAATCCAAATTCTTTCCGGAAGTACTTGACTTTTCTAAGGTGGTCAAAGCAGACTTGAAGGCAGTCTCCGCCTCAGCATAGTTACCTGAATAGCTGTAGATTCTTCCTAGGTTAATCAAATCAACACCATAGACAAATGAATCTTCGCCAAAGTATTCTCTATCCACTTCGATAGCTTCAAGTTGAAGTTCCAGCGCTTTATCATAGTTCCCCAGGTTAAAATAAACCCGAGCAAGGTTTCCTTTCATACCGGCTACGGCATCTTCATATTCCTCGCCAAGTCTTTCGAGGATAGAAATAGCTTCAAGAAAGAGTTCTTCGGACTCGGCAAGCTTACTTTGATCCTCATACAAAATTGCCAGGCTGTTCAGCGTGGAAACGTACTCAAAACTGACCTCCATTCCATTCGATAAGGCGACATCTATCGCGTCGAAAAAGCTGTTCTCTGCTTTTTTGTAAGAACCCTCAATGAAATAGGTGTCTCCGAGCGACTTCAGCACGCTGAGATGGAATACCGTATTCTTCTTCACATTCTTCCGTAAATCCAGTGCTTCAGCTTTTGCCTTAGGTGCATTTTCAACGTTCAAGTAAAGATCTAAAAGTCCCATCGCCGTATCGAAGTACGTCTCGCTGGATTTGCCATACTTTTCAGCGTCAAATGCTTTTGCTTCCACTAATAAGCTCTCGGCCTTCCCATAATACCCTAAGTCGTAATTGATGCTAGCCAGGATCGCTTTCACGTCAGAATGGCCTTCATCCGGGGCAAGTTTGCTTCTCAGATCAAGCTCTTTGTTGTAGTAGTCAAGAGCCGTTTGGTACTCATCTAATCCGTAATAGTAGGCTTCACCAAGGAACGAGTACACGTTAGCTGCCACGGTATCTTCATTGGGTAAGAAGATCTCCTGCGCCTTCTCTTCATTGTCCAGGATGGTTTCGTAATCGTAGTCTAGGTAGGCGTCGTCAAGCTTATAATACAGCTTTTCATCTTTCTTGCTGGCAAATTGGGCCAAAATCGAAGTAGAAATCAAGAAAAACAGAAGTGATTTTATGAATTTCATGGTAGTGGAATTGAAGTCGGAAATCGTAGCGTCAGGGTCAATTTAACGAATTGCTAAAATTAATGCATTGAGCTTCTTTGATTTTCACAATTAATAGTTGAAATAGGAATATTTGTCGAATTATTGGGCATTTGAATGCAGTTGGCTAAGTGAAAGATTAAATTAGATTGGGTATTTGAACACCTAAGTAACTTCCTATTTGATGCCACGGATCTAAGAGAACTTCAGTAAATTATCACTTTCTAACACCACCAAGCTATGAGTATCTCAGTGCTAAAGAGACCCTTCCATCTAATTGTTTTCGTATTTGTATTCTTGAATTTTGGTTCTGCACAGTTTATAACTACCTGGGCAGCCACCGGTGGAAGTATTACCATTCCAGCAAGAGATGGCTTCAGCTACAACTACAACGTTTCGGTCGCAAACCTGAGTAATCCAGGGACGCTTGAGCCTGGACCGTTTACCAACGAAACGGGCTCTTTGACCATTTCGGGACTCGAGGCCGCAAGCACATATGAGGTGACCATAACAGGCACGTTTGATGGGATCTACTTCAATAATACTGGCGACAAAGACAAGATTCTCAGCGTGGAGCAATGGGGAACCAATCCTTGGGTTACCATGCAAGAGGCCTTTTACGGATGTACAAATTTGGAAATCAATGCCATTGATGCGCCGGATCTTTCAGGACTGAACTCGCTGAGAAATACATTCCGTGGTGCCTCCAGCCTAAACCAATCGATTGAGAATTGGGATGTCAGTAATGTGGTTGACTTTTTTCGAATGTTTCAAGATGCAACGTCCTTTAATCAGCCTTTGAACGGATGGGACATTACCAGTGCCACCGATATTTCCCACATGTTTTTGGGGGCTTCGAGTTTTAATCAACCACTGGACAATTGGAATACAGTAGGGGTAACAGACATTAAAGTCATGTTTCAAAATGCTACCAGTTTCAATCAAAATATCAATAACTGGGATGTAAGTCTAGTTACAGACCTGGCGGGGACTTTTCAGGGTGCGACCAGTTTCAACCAGCCGTTAGACAATTGGCAGGTAGGTGCTGCGACCACCTTTGGTAACATGTTCTTTGGCGCCTCCTCGTTTGACCAATCGTTGGGTAGCTGGGACATGACGAGCGCCACAACGATTGATTTCATGCTGTTTAATTCCGGTCTATCCACGACCAACTACAGCAACACTTTGATTGGATGGGCAACTCAATCAGGAAGCCTCCAAAATGGGGTTACTATGAATGCCAACCTGACCTACAATGGTGCAGGACAAACTGCCAGGGGAATACTAACCGGAAGCCCCAATGACTGGGTCATCAGCAATGACTCCTTTATGCCGGATATAGAGGTGACCAATACGAATGATGCGGGTGCCGGGTCCCTAAGGCAGGCCATTGAGGATGCAAACCTGAGCCCTGGATCCACGATTGTCTTCAATATCCCAGTAAGTGATCCCAATTACGAACTTAATTACACAGGTGTTTGGACAATTACTCCAACCAGTGGTGTGCTACCAGATATCACAGGGGATGGAACCATATTAGATGGTTATACCCAACCGGGAGCGGTACAGGCCACAGCGGGCACACCCGCTACGATCGTCATCGAGATCATCGGATCAAACGTGGGGACCTGTTTGGAAATGAA
This sequence comes from uncultured Roseivirgaceae bacterium, assembly GCA_964593185.1. Classification (GTDB taxonomy): domain Bacteria; phylum Bacteroidota; class Bacteroidia; order Cytophagales; family Cyclobacteriaceae; genus Ekhidna. Next base: position 4,539 of record CAZQJU010000112.1, on the reverse strand, counting down.
TGGAGACAATATAACCATTACCGGAATCTCCGCGCATTCACCCCAGTTTTCGGGTCAATATGGGTTAAGGATGATCAATGGAAACAATGCAACCATTGTCGGAAACTATTTTGGTGTCACACCAGATGGCGTTACCAATACCCCGGGATTATCGTTAAACATCGACAACAATTCTGCAAATGTGACCGTGGGAGGTGATTCGCCGCAGGAAAGAAATGTTTTAGGAGAAATTAGAATTACAGATCTCTCAGACGTTGTGGTGACTGGAAACTACATCGGAGTACAGCCAGATGGAGTCACTGCACAGGTGGGCGAACTAAGTCAAGGAGTCGATGTTTACACCAATCCCGGCAATGTGCAAATCGGAGGAACGCTTCCGAACGAAGGAAACATTATTGCGAACTCAATAAGAGGTATTTGGGATTACAACGATAGGGTTTCCAGTATCACGATACTCGGTAATTCCATTTACAACAACAATGGCTTGGGAATTGACTACAACTACAATGGAGCTCCCACCGGAGTAACCCCGAATGATGGTTTTGAAGAGGCTGACGAAGTGCAAAACTTCCCGGAAATTTCAAGTTTAAGCGTGGCTGGAAGTGACCTGAATGTCCAAGGAAGTCTGACAAGCACGCCTGTGACCGATTTTCGAATCGAGTTTTTCAGTAATTCGAGCGCCGATCCATCGGGTCACGGTGAAGGAGAAACCTTCCTGGGGTTTGCCAACGTGACAACGGATGGTACAGGTAACATTCCATTTGATGTAGACCTCACTTCTGTTTCAGTTTCACCGGGAGCCTTTATTACCGCAACCGCTACACCGTTTACGGCAGGCCCCGTCTTCGCAGCAACATCTGAATTTAGTCAAGCAGTGGTGGTTCCGCAACCATTCATTACGACATGGGTGACCAGCGATGGTACCATCACGATTCCGACGAATGGCGGAGGGTATAACTATAACGTTTCGTGGTTCAATGAAACAAGTCCCGGTTTGGGTGACGGTTCGCTATCTTCTCAAACAGGAGATGCGTTGATCTCCGGCCTTACCAACGGGCACACCTACAGAATTGAAATTTCTGGAGCTTTCCCGCAGGTCTATTTTAACAGTGGAGCAGAAAAAGATAAAATTCAAACCATTGAACAATGGGGAGACATTGCCTGGGGTTCTTTTGCAAATGCGTTTGACGGATGTACTAACCTAACGTACAATGCAATTGATGCACCTGACCTGGCTGGGGTGACATCGATGAATGGGGCGTTTAGGCTCGCCTCTAATTTTGATGGAGATCTTAGCTCCTGGGATATGGGTACCATCACCGATATGAGCAGCATGTTTCAGCTGGCGACCAGCTTCAATGGGAACATTACAGGATGGAACACCTCCAATGTTCAGGACATGCGAAACATGTTCTCAAGTGCCGCCATCTTTAATCAGGATATTTCAGGCTGGAATACCTCCGCTGTCACGGCCATGAGTACCATGTTTACCAATGCCGATGCGTTTAACCAACCCATTGGCAGCTGGAATACAGGTTTGGTCACAGAAATGGCAAGCATGTTTTTGAACAATAACGGTTTCAATCAAGATCTCTCTTCTTGGGATGTAAGTTCGTGTTCCAATTTCTTCAACATGTTTAGCAGCGCTACCGCTTTTGATCAGGACTTGGGAGCATGGGACATGTCTGCAGCAACTTCCGCAGCTCAGATGCTGGATAATTCGAACTTGTCCGTAGCCAATTACGATGCGACGCTAGCAGGATGGGCTGCGCAGTCGGGGAGCTTGCAGGTGGGGTTAAGTCTGGGAGCAACAGGATTAACGTATTCTGCTGCGGGTCTAGTCTCACGAAACACGCTCACCTCTTCCCCGAATGACTGGGTCATTAACGGCGACGCGGCCGCATTTCCAACGAATGTCAGTGGAACAATTTCTTCCAACACGACCTGGGCGCTCGCAAACAGTCCGTTTAATGTGACAGGGGCTATTGTCGTTGATGCTGGCGTCACGCTGACGATCGAGCCAGGGGTGGAAGTGATTTTTGGCAACAATAATTTTGACTTAACTGTCAATGGAACGCTCATTGCAAACGGTAACTCCGTAGATTCCATCTTTTTCAGGAGCAATTTCGCCACGGTATTTTTAAGCACAACCAGCACGGGGTCCTCCATTCAATTTGTACGGTTTGAAGAGCTAGGGGCTTTCAACGTAGCGGGACTCAGTATTGCAGGAGATGCCACTGTAAGCGATTCCAAGTTTGAAAGTTGTGAAGTAGGTATTTCCGTTAGCAACGCGACAAGCCCATCGATCTCGGATTGTGATTTCGTTTCCTCCGCCGATTATGATATTGATGTTATCAACGGCTCACCCACCATTACCAATGTAGCCATTGAAGGGGGTGCGCTCGGAGGCATTTGGATCCAAGCGGGAAACCCCTCCATTACGGGGAGTACCATCTCCAACGTTACAGGCACCCAAGGGGGTATCTGGATCAACTCGACGGATGTTCCCATCATTGACGGCAATACGTTTTCGGGAAATACCCGAGACATTCTTGCCAACCCAATGGTCCTGGACGATGAAAATTTTGACAACAATGGACTGAGTGCAATTCATGTCCAAAACCTGGCGATCACCGCAAACACTACCTGGCAAAAACCGGTCTTGCCAGAAGCGTGGTCCTATGAGCTAACCGGTGCTATGTCAGTAAATGCGGGCGTTACCTGGACGATCGAACCAGGTGTAAGCGTGGGGCTTGGGAATGCCGGATTCGATATGACGGTAAATGGAACATTCAACGCAGTCGGTTTGGTAAGTGATTCCATTCGATTCAATGGAAATGGCGCAACCATCTCGGTGACAGCATCTGGGGTCACCAACGTCGATTATGCCGTGTTTGATCAGATGGGAAGTTTTAATCTACCTGCGTTAGATGTCCGTTCTTCGGGAAGCGTGACGAATTCAAGGTTTGTAGATTGTGAAGTGGGAATTGGGGTCTTTCTGGGTTCATCTACGATCCAGGACTGCATTATTGAGGGGTCAGGTGACTATGGGATGCACCTTGGCAATTCTTCGCCCTCAATTTCCAATGTGACCATTGATGGTGGTGGACTGGGGGGAATTTGGATTCAATCTGGGACCCCCTCCATAACCAGCAGTGTTATTTCCAATATTGTAGGAAGTCAGGGAGGAATTTGGATTAACACAACGGAAATACCGACGATTGACAACAACACGTTTTCAGGCAATACAAGGGACATACTTGCCAACCCGATGGTATTGGATGATCAGACATTTGACAACAATGGGTTGAGCGTAATACATGTTCGAAACACCAACATTACGGCAAATACCATATGGCATAAACCAATTCTCCCGGAGGCCTGGACTTATCAGCCTACAGGTGTGATCACCATTGACAATGGAGCAACCTGGACCGTTGAACCAGGGGTAGAGGTGGTATTCACCAGTGGCAGCCAAGACATAATTGTGAACGGTGAAATTAGTGCAGTGGGTTTAGTGTCTGATTCGATCCGCTTCACCGGTGGCGGGTCCAGTATTCAGGTTTCCGCTACAGGAACCACCACGATTGACTATGCCGTATTTGAAAGCATGGGGATTGCAAACGTTGCAGCCCTAGAAATGGCATCCGGTGGCACTGTTTCCAATTCGAGATTTAACAATAGCGAAGTGGGTATCGAGGTGCAATCCGGTGCTATGCCAACGATCCAGGACTCCGACATTGCTGGATCGAATGACTATGGAATGCAAATCAACGGGTCGCCTACAATCAGCGGCATGAACATCGATGGAGGTCTCTCTGGAATTCGAATTCTCGGAGGTAACCCTTCCATCACAAGCTCAGCAATTTCCAATACAGGAAGTCAAGGGGGCATTTGGGTCAACACATCGGATGTTCCAATCATCGATAACAACACCTTTTCAGGAAATATGCGAGACATTCTCGCCAATCCCATGGTGTTGGATGATCAAACGTTCGACAACAACAATTTAAGTGTTATCTACGTGGAGAATACCAACATTACCGCTAACACCACGTGGCACAAACCTATCCTTCCTGAGTCCTGGACCTACCAACCAACGGGAGTCATTTCTGTAGCTGCAGGGGTCACCTGGACGGTTGAACCAGGCGTTCAAGTGGTCTTTACCACAGGAACACAAGACATCACCGTAAACGGGACATTCAATGCAGTAGGATCCGTTTCGGATTCTATTCGATTTACCGGAGGTGGATCCACCATTGCCATATCCGGGACGGGTGCAGGGACAGTAGACTATGTGCTATTTGATCAGCTTGGTAGTGCCAATGTGGCCGCCCTCGCCCTTTCTGCCAATGCGACGGTGACTAATTCCAGATTCAATCAAAGTGAAACAGGTATTTCTGTGACAAACAATGCTTCGCCGATCATTGATGGGGTGACCATCAGCAACTCCAATGATTTTGCAATGGACGTCACAAGTGGAAGCCCTACGATCAATAACTCATCCATTTTTGGCAATAACAATGGCATACGAAATAC
>CAZQJU010000111.1:0-12922 GCA_964593185.1 uncultured Roseivirgaceae bacterium | reverse complement strand
CAAAAAAGAACAAATAAGTGAGCATTCTAGACATAATCGCTTTATTTATATTCCTCTCAGGGGCCTTTATCTTCATAAATACTTACTTTCTGAAGTTGCCTTCCTCAATAGGATTGATGATTATGGCGCTCATACTTTCGATTTTAGTTTTTGTGGTGGGGTTTATGTTTCCAGAGTTGCATCTGGCAGAGGCAGTGAAAGAATACGAGTTTGAGGAAGTTCTCTACCAGGTTGTTTTAAGCTTTATGCTCTTCTCAGGAGCATTGAATATTGACTTCAGAAAGCTAAGCAGTCAACGAAGCTCAGTTCTGGTCCTTGCGATTATTGGCGTGTTGATCTCTACCATGGTGATCGGATCGCTGGTCTATTTCATGTTGGATTTCCTTAATCTACATCTTGATTATTTGTATTGCCTGGTCTTCGGCGCACTGATATCGCCCACGGATCCAATTGCCGTCACCAGAACGATTGAACGATTTCAGCTATCAAAGAAACTAGAAATAAAAATTGCTGGAGAGTCCCTATTCAATGATGGGATCGCGGTTGTTCTCGCGCTCACGTTGTTAGATATTGCCCATGCAAGTGACGATCATACCTTATCAGCATTTGAGACGATTTACATTGTGATGGCAGATATTGGGGGTGGTATTTTCATTGGTCTCCTCCTTGGCTATATCGGATACCGCTTACTGAAATATGTCGACAATGATGCAGTTGAAGTAGAAGTGCTGATAACCCTTTCACTCGTCATGGCAGGATCGCAGCTTGCAGACTTCATTCATGTGTCTTCAAAGCAAGCAGCCGTGGTCATGGGATTGGTAGTAGGCAATGAAGGCAAGAGTACGCACGTTGCCAGTGCTGCAGGAGACTACGTTTTCAAGTTTTGGAAACTATTGGAAGAGACCTTTAGTGCCATGCTTTTCGTTTTGATTGGATTGGAAATGCTTGTCCTAGAGTTGCGGGCAGATTATATCGCAGCAGGCTTCTTTGCTATTTGTATTGTATTGTTTGGTCGTTGGGTCAGTGTTTTTATCCCTATAAAAGCCTTATCGGTGAAGAACGATTTTGAACCCAATACGATTTCGGTGCTGACGTGGGGGGCACTCCGGGGTGGACTGCCCATTGCATTATCGCTCTCTTTGTCGCATTTTCCCGGAAAAGACATTATTGTGATCATGACCTACATTGTCGTAGTATGTTCCGTTCTCTATCAGGGCCTTACTGTGCCAACACTGATGAGATCTGCAAGTTCTTCTTCCTGATCTACCCCTCGTTTGCTAACTTTAAACCATGAGGTGTTACAGCTATGCGTTATTAGGTTTCATCCTATTCTTGATTTCTTGTGGTGAGTCAAAAGAAGATTCTAATACTCCTGCATCGCCAAGAATTAAAAAAACAACAAAGCTGACCAGCCCAACCCAAAACGAAACTTTTACAAGAGGAACACCCATTCCATTTACTTACACAAGCTCAGGTGAAAAAATTGATTCCATTCAAGTTGTTATCGGTGAGCTATCCACTTCCTACACATCAGCTTCTTTTACCATTGAGCTTCCAACCAGAAAAGTAGGTAGCTGGAGCATTCGCACGAAAGTTTTTTGTGGAAGCGAAACGGAAACACACATCCGAAAGGTGATCATTCTTCCAGAGACGGCTCCCAAAGAAATGACGTATTCTGTGATCAATACCTATCCTCACGACACCGAAGACTACACCCAAGGACTGCTGATTCTGGACGGTTTGCTGTATGAAAGTACTGGGCAAAGAGGTGAATCAACCTTCAAGCAGAAAGATCTAATTACTGGAGAGACGCTGCAAGTTGTAAATCTCTCAGACGATGTCTTTGGAGAAGGATTAACGATCTATAACGATGAATTCTATCAACTTACATGGACGTCCGGGGTAGGATATGTTTACAATAGGGCCATGGAACAAATCCGGACCTTTACCTACTCGATGCAAGGCTGGGGTCTCACGACCTATCAAGACCAACTGATCTTGACCGACGAAACAGAGAAGCTATTCTTTATTGAACCGTCCAGTTTTACGGTCCAATCGGAGCTGGAGGTATATAATCATGAAGGAAAGGTAAATGCATTGAATGAACTTGAACTAATCGATGGTAAGATCTGGGCCAACATCTTTTTGACCGATGATGTCGTGGTGATCGATCCGGAAACCGGAGAAGTACTTCAGCGCATCGATTTTTCAGGACTGCTTACTCAAGAAGAAGCATCAAGAGCGGATGTCTTAAACGGAATTGCTGTAGATCCTGAAAGTGGGAAGATCTACGTGACGGGCAAAGACTGGCCCAAACTATTTGAAGTGACTATTCAAGCAAAAACGATATAAAAAAATGACTTTAGAAGAAATCACAGGAAAGATCAAAAAATTGGCGGACAAGCATGCCGGACAGTTTGGAGGAAAGGCCAACTTTAAATTTGAAGATGGCGTAGTACATCTTGATGACACCGTGTCACCAAATGTCATTGTAAATGAAGAACGCGAAGCTCCTTTTGCGATCAAGATGACGGCCGAAGACTTTGGAAAGATTCTTTCGGGAGACCTCAATGTGATGATGGCTTTCATGACAGGTAAACTCAAAATTGAGGGAGACAAAGGGGCAGCGATGAAGCTCACCTCCCTGTTTTAATCATATCAGGCACTGTATCACCAGGCCATGGTCCTTCAGGAGGCAGACCTCACAACCCGCATTCACAAGGAATCACTTCTTGCAAAAATTGCATCAGATGGAGCCAATTTCACAAAGCTCTTGCGGTGGAGCTTACTAAATGAGCAACCTTTAGGATGGAGGGCTACATGGTTGCTCAGACAAATTATTAATAAGGATGACCGTAGAATTTCTGAGGTAATTCCCCGAGTTATTGACCAGTACGAGCAGTTCAATCACAGTCAAAGACGGGAATGGCTAAAAATACTGATCGATCAAAATATTGCAGAGGAGGAAGAAGGTCTACTTTTCGACCTTTGTGTTGCAGAATGGAAACAAATTCACAGCCAGCCGGCGCTAAGAGCTTCAGCCATTTTCCTGGTATTCTCTCTCTTAAATAAGTACCCCGATCTCCTCAATGAGCTGAACCATCTCATGACATCTGAGTATTTGGATGAATTAAGTCCTGGCATTAAAAAAGGGGTACTAAGACAATGGGAATCGATGGCAAAGTAATACCCTTTGAAATCAAAAAAGGGCACCCTTAGGGCACCCTTTAAACCAAGAGAGCATCTGATTAAACCAATACCAAAGAATGCTCCAGCAATTGATCTATTCGCGAGGGGTCGCTAATGTATCCAGCCACTTCATTGCAGCCTACTTCTGCCACAATTAACTGGCCAATCTCTTCATTGAATTGTGTATAGATCCCTCTTCTCTTCATACCCTCACATTGTTTGGCATTGTCCTCCGTGGGGGTCAAATAGTGCACTACATCGGACTTGAACCTATTCAATAGGAAGATATGCAGGAGTGTCATAAGACGTTTCTGACGATATTTCTCCGCTGTATTCTGATCCCGAATGGATAAAATTGATTGCTTGTTTCGATCCTTCAACGAGCTGAAGATCACGTTGGCAATCTCTTCCCCATCTTTCAAAACACTAAGTTCTAGGATGGGAGACCCCGGGCTATGGGGTCGCAGCTTAACCTTAAATTCGCAACAAATCTCATTGGTCTTTGCCCACTTTACGACCCAGTCTGCCAGGGTGCTAGTGGGGAGTTCTGTCTGCATCATGTGCTGAAACTGTGTAGAACCTTTACCCATGGCTTTCGTCGTGGCAGTTCTGCCTGAGGATGCGGCTAGCATCCCATCCATACGGTTACCTCCTACGTGTGTTTGAGGCGTTTTATACGGAGAATCCAACAATCTAAATTTCCGCTGCACCTTAGCCAACGCCAGCATCCCATCTTTTTGCAATGCATTCGAAAATTCATCCGCAGCCAATCCATCAATTTGGTGACCTCCGTAGGTGATGAAATTAAAGACAAATCCCATTTTACCTAACTCCTCAGGAAAAGCAGTCATTTCTTCCTCGGTCATTCCGGTGGAATCCCAGTTAAATGAGGGAGAAAGGTTATACGCCAACATTTTTTCAGGATACACTTTATGAATTGCATCCGCAAACTCCTTTGCATCCTTCAAGTCGGCCGTTTTGGTTTCCATCCAAAGAAGATCTGCAAACGGTGCAACAGCTAGGGATTTTGCAATGGCGAAAGGAATTCCCCCTTTGATTTGATAATACCCCTCAGGAGAACGCATGATCTCACAATCCCAATCCACATCCATGCCAAGCTTTCCAAGATAGTCAGCCACTTCACGGAAAGACATGCCTTGGAGCGCCACTTCCCATTCTTTTCCCAACTCATTTTCTGCACCCTCTCCTAGCGATAGCTTAATGACTTCAATGGCTGCTTCTCCGAGTGTCTTGACAACCGCAGAAGCCTCCCACTTTTTCACTACTTCGCTGACAAGCTTGTCGAATGCTTTCTCAAAAGAAAAAGCCCGATCAACCTTCAAGAATTCCAACTGCGTTTCAATGAGCTTTCCAATACCTTGACTTTCCAACCATCTTTTTGCCGCCTCACTGTTCGTCTGCGCTGAATAAAGCTCATGGCCGAAGGTTGGAACACCGTTTTCCCGCAGCAGTGCATGAAGGGTTAAAATGGTCTCCCTGTAGGTAGGAACATTCAAATTAGTTGCACCGAGTACAAATGGTTGATCTCGCTCGTCAGAAACGGTCTCCATAAGTGTTGCAGCCTCTGCATCCGTTCTGGCCACAATTAGGCCCTCCACGCGCATCACGTCGAGCTGAAATCTTGCGGCATTCAATCTTTTGATCTGTTCGTCACATGAAACCAACACTTTCCCCCCTTGGTGGCCGCACTTTTTCGTTCCCGGCTTTTGGTCCTCAATGTGATAGCCAGGAACTCCTGCCTCCACAAATCTTCTCACCAGGTTTCTCACCTGCGCATCTCCTCCATGGCCCGTATCTGCATCCGCAATAATGAACGGAGAAAAATCGTACTTAGGAGTCTGCTCCCTTTCCCTTTCGGTCATTTTGAAACGACTAAAAGTTTGGTTTTTGTCCGCAGTCAGTAGCGCTCTTACAATGGCTGCAGCTTCGTTTGGCACCTGGCTTAGCGGGTAGCTTGCCAAGTCGGCACCTGGATCTTCATCGATCGATCCTTTCGCCGAAGTAGCCCAACCGCCGAGATAGATTCCCTCAATGCCTGCTCTTTTCATCATCACCGCCTGGCTTGGGCTGTAAGGTCCGTAGGTGGTAATGGACTTTTTATCCTCGTAGAGGGTTCGCAGTTTTTTTGCAAATGCATGAGCAGCAACTTTGGCAACGGAATAATCATTGAAAATGGTTCCTTGCTGTTCTGCCACCTGCCTCGCCGAATAGAGTCGCTTTACTCCGTCAAATCTAGGAGACTGCATGTAGGCAATTGCTTCCTGGATCGCATCATTCATCGTTTTGCTTTCATTCATCGTAGTAGTGGTTATGCTGTTATTAAAAGGTCTGGGTTCGCGGTCATTCGCTGACCACTTATCTTTAATTCGTTGTAGTACATTTTCACCCGTTCTTGAGCGACCGAATAGTCGTCATTGTTTAGATTCAGGTTGAGCAAATCAATGAACCAGGGCGATTTTGTTTGATCAAGAACAAAGCGCTCCACGATCAATTTTGAAATAGGCAGCGTTGTCCGCTTTGAGTTTTCGTGTACATCCTTGGAGGACGCCTTGAGTAGTTTTTGGTACTCTTCGACAAGCAATCGTTCAAACAAGTCCTTTGTAAAGACATCCCCCGCCTTGATGCCTGTCTCGTCATCCGCTTCGGTTAGTTTAGCCTGCTTATGCACCCACTCCCAGAGTACGCTCACACGTATCTCTCCAGTTGCCATATCCTCCATGAGATAAAGCACATCCTCATTTCCAAAAAAATCTGCGGGTTTGAGTGCTGCAGCTTGAAATCCCTGCAAAAATGCGTTTCCGTATTGGAGGGCTACACTAAGCAGATTTCTGGCTCCCCGAATGGTTCTGGGAGCATCAACAAGATGCACTAAAGATTGTGCATCGTGCGCTTCATAAGAAAGGGCATTAAATGACCGGCCAAGCTGGTTGTCCTCCTCCAATCGCTCCCAAACTGGTCGAATAATATGCACCATCTTCCAATGTGCCACCCATTTTCCGGAGGCACCCGCTCCCTGCTCCCTTCTGGCACCGCTCAATGCTTTTTCCATGCCTTGCGCTACCCCAGACTTGCTTCCTACAGGTATGTTAGGCTCCATTCCTCCTTGCCACAGTGCATAGTTGCCGTTCTTGTCCGGAGTATTTACGGCCATCCTCACACGATCTTCGTAGGCGGCCATGTAGGCGTATGTCATCCCAATCTCCTCAATATTAGGATTAATGAAATCCTCATGACCAGCCATCGCATCCGCTACACTATTAATGTAGTCCCAACGCCCGGTGTTGAAGCCAACAAAATGTAACCCCAAGGCAGCCCTGATTTCCATAAGCTGGTACGTTGCCTCGAGTTGCTCTACTAACACATAGACCTTAATGGTTCCTGCTGCTAGTTCTAAATGATCCTCCAGTGTGGTCAGGATTTCGTTCCAAAAAGAAGCTTCCTCCGCAGTTTGGATTTTTGGTAAGTAAAGAACAATTGAACGTTTTCCCGCAAGCAGTCTTTGATAGTTATTCACCACATAGAGGACCACATCTGTAATGGAAGCTGAAAATGAGCTTCCATTTTCCATCGTGATGTGACGGTCATCGAGATGAAGGCCTCTTGCTCGAAAAATGATGGTAGTGAAATCCAATTGCCTTTGCCAATCTTCCACAATGCTTCTTTCCAAAGCCTCTTGTGACCACCGATTCATTTCCGCAGCTACTTTTTCCGCAACCTGCAAGAATACCTCCTCCTTATGAATGGCCAATTTCAGATTTCGCTGATTATCCAGCGACATGGTTTTGATCTGACCCAAAGCATCTTCACCATCGAACATCCAGCCATCAGCACCTGACAATAGCGCATACGCAACATTCCGAATGCTTGATGCCACCGGACTATCGGGCTTCGCCGCAGGGCCTGTTCCCTGAATCCACTGTCTTTGTAAATCGTGAGGAATGATTGATCCAGTGAAGTTCCCGTCTCGGGCATCCTTGACCGTCAAGCCTGAGGTACCAATGGACATACAAGGATCCATAAATTGGATCCTACCACCTTCAGCAATTCTTTTCTTTCTACGCTCATTTCTTGATCGCATGAGTTCTTTCTGCTTGGCATTGAGTGAAGACAATGCTTCCAATGCTTCCAGTGCCTCATCTGTGTATACATCTGTATACTTTACTAATCGATCTGGCTCAATGTATGTGAGTGACATATGTGGTTAATTTTCATCAAATATATAAATTTTATCTATAAGCGGAAATTCCGCTAAATATACTTTTTACACAAATACATGATATTTTCGCCTTGTGATTTCAGACAATGACATTCATAAGCTGATTCTAGGTTTCAAAATCAAGCATTTACGAACCCGAGGGGGGATCCCTTATCAGGAGTTGTCCGGTAAAACGGGCTTGTCAGTTTCTTACCTAAATGATATTGAAAAGGGAAAAAAATATCCTAAACCGGATAAAATACGTGCCTTGGCAGAGGCTTTTGAAATAGGGTACGATGACTTGGTAGGTACCAAGTCCGACAAGAAACTTCAGCCTGTTATCGAGTTGTTGAATTCTGGATTTTTCAAATTCTTCCCTTCAGAGGAGTTCGGATTCAATACAGAAAAGCTGATCGATTTTTTTAGTAATTCCCCAGATCGGATCAGTGCTTTTATCAGCACCATCCTGAAAATGGCCAGGAGCTATCAAATTGAAAAAGAGCATTTTTACCGGATTGCATTGAGGTCTTACCAAGATATGCATGACAATTACTTTCCAGAATTGGAAGCATCCTCCGGCGAATTAAAAAAGAAAAAGCTCTCGTCGATACCGACAATTCAAGAACTAAAACAGCTATTAAAGGCATATGACGTAAAGCTGGACGAAAAGGCTCTTGGATCGAATAAGCGATTGCGGCAGTTTAGATCCTATTATTCGGAAGAAAAAAATGTCCTTTTCTTAAGTGACCAGTTATCGAATTCACAGAAACGATTTCTTATTGCAAAAGAAATTGGATTTCAATTTCTGGATCTGGAAGAACGGCCGTATGAAACCAACCTAAATAAAGAGGTATCTTTTGAAAAGCTACTAAACAACTTCAAGGCATCTTACTTCGCTGCCTGTCTGCTAATGAGCGGAGATGATCTGGTCGCGGATATCAACCAGATGGCACTACAAACCACCTGGAATCCCAGATTATTTTATGACCTCTTGAAGAAGTATCAGGTAACTTCTGAAACCTTGCTCCAGCGGTTTACCAATGTCCTCCCCAAGCATTTTGGGATAGATGACCTGTTCTTTATCCGGTTGGATAATGCCAAAGGATTGGTGAACTACCGAATTACCAAAGAACTACATCTATCACATCTACACCAACCCTACCAAAATCAACTTTCTGAGCACTTGTGCCATCGATGGGTCTCAATCAGTAGTATCAAATCCTTATCCAGTCAAAGCAAGCAGCACTTTGTTGACGCACAGATATCCAATTATTGGCAAAGCAAAAATTCATACTTCTGCATTTCCATTGCTGAATCCGGTCGTTTTGACAATCAGAATGGCAGTAGCATTACCCTCGGCCTTGCAATGAATGAGAGACTGAAGGGAACGTTTAATTTCTTAAAGGACCCATCGCTCAAACAGCGAACGGTTCACACTACCTGTGAAACCTGTTCCATCGAAGACTGCGAACATCGTGTTGCTCCTCCCTCGCACATCGACCAAAAAACTGAAGAGCTCTTGTTGGCCAAAGAGTTGAAGAACTTGTAAAAAGCATCAGATACTTTATCAAGAAAACTACTAATTTGCTAAATTGGTATATTTATGCTAAATTGGTATAGCTAATAAAGTACCCTTGTATGACAGCCGAAAATTGTCCAAAGTGCGAAAGTGATCTCATCGTAAAAAGTGGTGTAGTTAAGGGCAGGCAAAGATTTAAGTGCAAGGAATGCGGGTATTATTTCACCGTTCAGAAACTCGGCAAGCAAACAGACAACTATCTCGTGATCAAGGCACTTCAGCTTTACATTGAGGGAGTCAGCTACCGAGAAATAGAGCGGCTCCTTGGCGTAAGTCATGTCTCGGTCATCAATTGGGTGAAAAAATATCAGATCAAGGCGCCGAAAAATCCTGAATATCGCCCAACCTATAAAATACTCACGCACAGCGAGTTAACTTCTCTACTTTCCCATCCAAACTTCTTGGACGGATCAGGAATGGTCTTGACAGAACTAGGTGACAAATTCATGATGATTAAGTGGGAACGATTCAGAGACTAAAACTATACCCCTTACCAAAAATATACATAGCCTAAGGTTTTAAATTATCAAATTCTCATTTTGGAGGTCGATTCAAGTTAAATATTTGGATTTCACTCAGCTTATAACTTAAAATTTTATCAAAATGAGAAAGTTTAGTTTTTTATTAGGAATATCACTACTTCTTACAGGCTCCTCCCTGGCACAAGAAAATGCTGAAGTAGATCATTCCTACAAGCCCCTTATGCTCAAGCTTAATGATTCAGGGAGTAAATACGTCAGGTTTATTGTCTGGCACCAACAATGGCTACAAACCAATAACCTGAAGGTGGACGATGCCAAAACCCAACTTACTTCATTTGCAAGAAGAAGTCGTTTCTTGGCATTTGCACAAGTTTCTCCTCGCTTCTTAATTCTTACGCACATCGGATTAAACAATCAAACTCCTCGAAACCTGACATCTTTAGGCAACAACGGAAACTCGTCTCAATTCTTTCTACACGGTGCTTGGACAGAATTCAAAGTTTCTAGCAACAATGCCCTTCATGTTGGAACGGGCCTGCACTACTGGAAAGGCCTTACACGCTTAGCCAATGCCAGTACACTTAATTTCATGACGCTGGATCAAGCCAGACCCTTTACGCACTGGCATTCACTTGGAGTCACGGATCAATTTGCGCGACACTATGGTGTCTATATCAAAGGTCAAATTGGTCAATTTGATTATCGCATGGCCATGAACAATCCACTCAATCCAACTAATGCACTCGGGGCAGGAAGAAATTATGCTGCTGATTGGGTAGATACAAATGACAACCCGCTACCTGGCACCACGATTTCTGCACTGACTTACAACGGGTCCAATAATCTTGATTCAAGCGGTGATCCTTTGGGAAATACCATCGTTGAGGGGTACTTCCGCTACAATCTCTTTGACACAGAATCAACTAAATTACCCTACCAGGTTGGAACCTACTTTGGAAAGAAGAAGGTACTTGGAATAGGTGCCGGATTCTTCCGACATTCCGATGCCATGTACAATAATGATACACAACAACATGAAGATGTTATGCATTTTGCTTTGGATGCCTTTTATGACGCTCCCTTGGGCGAAAATGGAAATGCCATCAATGCCTATGCGTCATTGATAAGCTTTGACTACGGTGAAAATTACCTTAGCCGTTGGGCTGGGACTGGCACGAATGTCTATGCGCAAGTAGGATACTACACCAGCAGTTTAAATATAATGCCCTATATCGCATTCCAGTCCGGAAACTACGAAGCAATCGCGGACCCGATCAGCTCATTTGATATTGGTGTCAATTACTACGTGAATGGGCACAACGCCAAAATAACCTTAGAATACCATACCATCAGCAACGACTACAGAGACTCAGCCGGAACGGAGGGCGACGTCTCTCAATTCAGACTTCAAACACACATTTTCTTATAAAAACTTAAACCAAACTATTATGTCTAACAACATGAAACACTATTGGAAGAAGAATCTTAGCTACCTGGCTATCCTTCTGTCCATCTGGTTTGTCGTCTCCTATGGATGCGGCATCCTGTTCGCAGACGCTTTAAACGGCGTAAAGATTGGCGGATTCCCGTTGGGATTCTGGTTTGCCCAACAAGGTTCAATCTACGTATTTGTGATTTTAATATTCGTCTATGTCCGGCTTATGAATAATCTGGACAAGGAATTTGATGTAGACGAGAAATAACCTATTAACCAAAAAATTATGGACGCACAAATTTGGACATATATCATGGTAGGTGTCACGTTTGCCATCTACATAGGGGTAGCAATCTGGGCTAGAGCCGGGTCTACCAAAGAATTTTACGTAGCAGGTGGAGGAGTTCATCCGCTGGCCAATGGCATGGCAACGGCAGCTGATTGGATGTCAGCGGCTTCTTTTCTTTCCATGGCAGGACTGATCTCGTTTATGGGATTTGGAGGTGCACAGTATTTAATGGGCTGGACCGGAGGATATGTGCTTTTGGCACTTCTACTAGCTCCCTATTTGAGAAAGTTTGGGAAGTTTACCGTGCCGGACTTCATTGGAGAGCGGTACTACTCTAAGCAAGCACGACTCGTGGCGCTAATCTGCGCACTATTTGTCTCCTTTACGTACGTAGTAGGACAGATGAAAGGGGTCGGTGTAGCTTTTGCAAGGTTCCTCAACGTTCCGTTCGAAACGGGTGTTTTTATCGGCATTGGTATTGTGTTCTTCTATGCCGTACTCGGAGGAATGAAAGGCATTACTTATACACAGGTTGCACAATACTGTGTGTTGATTTTTGCCTTCACGGTGCCTGCAATCTTCATCTCACTTCAAATGACGGGTAATCCTATTCCGCAACTCGGATTCGGAGGAAGAACCATGGATGGAAAGTATCTGCTTGACACCTTGAATCAGTTATCAGTGGACCTAGGATTTGCAGAATACACCGCTGTCAATACAGGTAATACCGTGAACATGTTTTTCATTACAGCGGCATTAATGTTTGGAACTGCGGGACTACCACACGTTATTGTGCGCTTCTTTACGGTGCCGAAAGTGAAAGATGCACGTATCTCCGCTGGTTGGGCCTTATTGTTCATTGCAATTCTATACACTACCGCACCGGCTGTTGCAGCATTTGCTAGAACCAACCTGATCAATACCGTATCGGATGCGGAGTATTCCGAGGTACCTTCCTGGTTTACCAATTGGGAAAAAACCGGTCTGCTCAGCTTCGAAGACAAAAACAATGATGGCAAAATTCTGTATGTAGCAGATGCCGCTACCAATGAATTGACGATTGATCGAGATATCATGGTATTGGCAAATCCAGAAATAGCAGACCTCCCAGCATGGGTTGTTGGATTGGTTGTAGCAGGGGGACTGGCAGCTGCTTTATCGACTGCAGCAGGTTTGTTGCTGGTAATCTCCACTTCTATCTCCCACGATTTACTTAAAAATTACCTTAAACCTGACATCTCTGAGAAGTCCGAACTTCGTGCAGCGAGAATCAGCATCGCGGTGGCCGTTGTAGGTGCAGGTTTGGCCGGATTAGTCCAATTGGGTTTTGTGGCACAGGTAGTCGCATTTGCCTTTGGATTGGCAGCATCTTCATTCTTTCCGGCAATCATTCTGGGAATCTTCGATAAACGAATGAACAGAGAAGGAGCCATCGCGGGAATGATCACGGGGATCATCTTTACAACCTCCTATATCATTTACTTCAAGCCCGTTTTAGGTGGCCCAGGCACACCAGATGGTTATTGGTTTGGAATCTCTCCAGAGGGCATTGGAACCTTAGGAATGTTGATCAACCTGGTGGTTTCTGTAGTTGTTTCGCGAATGACTTCCGAGACTCCTAAAGAGATCCAGGAATTGACTGAAAGCATCCGATACCCTAGAGGTGCTGGAGAAGCGCAAGATCATTAGTTAGGTCAGTAGTTTTTGGAGTATTGATGCGTAAATTAAGGAG
>CAZQJU010000110.1:0-13097 GCA_964593185.1 uncultured Roseivirgaceae bacterium | reverse complement strand
TCAATCAAACTTACAACATGTCAGACGAAAAAATTATTTTCTCCATGTCGGGGGTTAACAAGATTTACCCCCCTCAAAAGCAAGTACTTAAGAATATCTATTTGTCCTTTTTTTACGGTGCGAAAATAGGCGTATTGGGGCTAAATGGTGCTGGAAAGTCCTCATTACTTCGAATAATCGCGGGAAAGGACACGGAATACCAGGGGGAGGTGGTTTTTTCACCAGGATTTTCGGTGGGCATGCTAGAGCAAGAACCTGAGCTTGATCCTGACAAAACGGTCATGGAAGTGGTCAGGGAAGGGGTCAAGGAGATCAATGATTTATTGGCAGAATACGAAGAAGTGAACGCCAAGTTCGCAGAGCCCGAGATCCTTGAGGATCCGGACAAAATGAATAAACTGATTGAACGTCAGGGAGAAATACAGGAGAAGCTAGATGCGACTGGGGCTTGGGAGATTGACCATAAGCTACAAAGAGCCATGGATGCACTTAGAACACCTCCGGAGGATGCAGTGATTAAAAATTTGTCAGGAGGTGAGAAAAGGAGGGTGGCCCTGTGTCGATTGCTGCTGGAACAGCCCGACGTGCTTTTACTGGATGAACCGACCAATCATTTGGATGCGGAGTCTGTACTTTGGCTTGAGCAGCATTTAAAGCAGTATGAGGGTACGGTTATTGCCATTACGCACGATCGATACTTTTTGGATAATGTAGCCGGATGGATCCTGGAATTGGATCGAGGTGAGGGCATTCCCTGGAAGGGAAATTATTCCAGTTGGCTTGAGCAAAAGGAAAAGCGGCTAGCGCAGGAGGAAAAGCAAGAATCGAAGCGCCAGAAAACACTACAGCGTGAGCTAGAGTGGGTTCGGATGGGACAAAAGGCACGTCAAGCGAAAGGTAAGGCTCGTTTGAATGCTTACGACAAGCTGATGAGCCAGGAGGCCAAGGAACGAGAAAAGAATCTAGAATTATATATTCCACCAGGTCCGCGGTTGGGAGCTAAGGTGATCGAGGTCAATAGCGTTGCGAAATCTTTCGGAGAAAAATTATTGTTTGAAGATCTTTCGTTCAACTTACCTCAGGGGGGCATTGTGGGTGTAGTTGGTCCCAATGGGGCTGGAAAATCCACCCTTTTCAAATTGATAACAGGCAATGAGCAGCCAGATGCCGGAAGCTTTGAGGTGGGTGAAACTGTTGAGATGAGCTATGTCGATCAAGAGCATACCCAATTGGATCCCGATAAATCAGTCTTTCAGGTCATCTCGGAGGGAAATGAAATCATCGATCTTGGTGGTAGAGAGATGAATGCCAGGGCCTATGTCAGTAAATTCAATTTTACGGGACCTGATCAAGAAAAGAAAGTGAGCAAGTTATCCGGAGGAGAGCGAAATCGAGTGCATTTAGCACTGACATTGAAAAAGAGCTCAAATCTCATTTTGTTGGATGAGCCTACGAACGATCTTGATGTAAATACACTCAGAGCACTAGAGGAAGCACTGGAAAATTTTGGAGGTTGCGCAGTCGTAATTTCGCACGACCGTTGGTTTTTAGATCGTATAGCCACTCATATCTTGGCTTTTGAAGGAAATTCTCAGGTGTATTGGTTTGAAGGAAACTTTTCGGACTACGAAGAGAATCGCAAGAAAAGGCTTGGCGATGAGGGGCCTACACGCATCAAGTATAAAAAGTTGATGGCATAGCAGGACATCCTACAGGACCTTATGCTAGATGAGTACCTGCTATATCAAAGCGATCTTCGGAATACCAGAAGTTGAACAGGGATGCGAACGGTCGGATCGGGGTCGATGGAACCGGTCTCTCGCTGGATCTGCAGAAACCCTCTTCTTCCATAAGAGTCCAGGAACTCAACCACATCATTGACCTGCAAGTCCGTGACTGATTGTTTGGAAGTGGAGGTGGTTGTAAATGCGTAGCTGTCTTGTTCTTCCCACCTGTAGAGTTCTATATCCCGTATGGCATAAAAATCATCTTGATTGAGGTCTGAACGTAACGTGAAGTACGTCTCGTTTAAGTCGGAGGGCTCAATTTGCTTGAGTTTGTTGATTGCGTCCTTCGGATAGGCAAACCCTGAGTACAATGAAATACCGTCGATCGAATCGTAATGGTATCCAATATCCCAATAGTTGGAGAAGGCTTCACTTTCGCTGATGGCACGTCGGTAACCGTGTGTTGAAACAAAGTTTACCGAGCTGCCATCAGCACTTTGAGCTTGCAGTTCAGTGTGATACGACTTGCATTCACCAAGTAACGGGATGTATCCAGTATCATCGTTCCCGGTAATTGTAATTGTACCAAGTCCTGTGACCGCGTTTTTATTCGAATTCCTATGATCCCCCTTGCCCGATGTCGCCCATAGATAATAATCGGTGTTCAATTGGCGGATCGGGAATTCGATCATGGTTTCAAAATTTTCGGCTGAACCAATCGGAATTGCAATGGAACCATCTGGTAAATCTCCGATCCAATAGGGTACTGGATCCAAATAGAATTGCTCCTCTTCTACCACATATAGGCGCACCAACTCGTTTCCATTTGCATTTAATTGAACTTGTACCAAACTTCCTGCTGCTTCTTCAGCGTTTACAAACAGCGTTGCATTTTGTGTGGGATCTAGAGTTAATTGATACGAAATCAAATTGTCGTTGAGATCTTCTTTAGCGTTACAGCTGATTGTGAAGATTAAACCACTGAGGAGAAGGATTTTAATGTAGTGTGTCATGCTAAAAAGCGTTAACTAGTAATGGTATAAACTGACTTGTTAACTAAGGCTTGGGCAGACACAAGTGGTGGTAGAAAGTTCAGCAAATCAGCAGTTTGGTACACCTGATTTGCTGAACCCCAGGTAAACGAGAAAGTTACATTTTTCGCACTTTGCCGCTTCCAGACGCGTTACTGATGACTCTCCCGGGATTACCCGCATAATAGACACTACCGCTTCCTGAAATGCTGGCTTCGATTTCTTCCTTGACGGTAATGTAGCAACTTCCGGACCCACTGATTCTTGCGTCAAAAGATTTTACGGTAAGGTCTTCTGCTTTTATTCTTCCTGATCCACTTATTCGTGCTTCAGCTTCTTCGGCGTTGCCACTCAAGCTGATGCTTCCTGATCCAGAAATTCGGGTTTCTAGTTCATCGCTTTCGATTTTCAAATCCATATCTCCTGAACCGCTGACAGCAAGTTCCAAATCATCAGTACTCAGGGTGCCTTCACTTTCCATATTACCACTACCACTAACTGAAAGCGCTTCGATGGTACGCATGGTTACATAGACATCCACTTCGGATCGTCTCCAGCCATTGTTCCAGTTCCAGCCTTTTCCTTCTCGCTTGATGACCAGTCGATCTCCTCGCATCTCAAATTCGATTTCGTCAAATATGTCGTCGTCACAGTCAATTTCTACTTTTTCATTCGATCCTTGTTTGATGTAAAGTGTTGCAGGAATTCCCAATGAAAGTTCGGAAAAATCGCCCACATCAACGTTTCGTTTTTGAGCCTGTAGGCTGATTAGCAGCGCAAACGATAGGAAGGTTGTGATCAGTGTTTTCATTTCTAGATTATTTTGAGTTTATAATCTATAGACTCATTGCATTGCAGAAGGTTGCAATCAGTAAGGTTTTTCTCCAACCCAGTTTCCAGGCGGATCGTAATTGCATACCCAAAGATCATACCCATCACACTGAATTTTTGCGCAACCCACTTTTGTAGTTGAGTTCCACACGATCTGTGTATAGTGGCCACACATTTTCCCTGCTTTGCAGGTATTTCTCTTGTAATTGTAGTCGGCTTTTTCACTAGCCCAGGCATCCACCACGTCTGAAGCTCCGTAAAATCCCGATGTACCCTTGAACAGATTCTCACCGGCTTTGTTGTTTGGGCGGTGTTCAAATCCACAGTTTCGTCTTTTCAGTTTTTTCGCCCAATCTGCTGCCAGGTCAGCCATTTCTTCAGACCACTCCAGTTTGCCAGTAACACCCACATCGGCACGCCAGTAATTATGACGTTCCAAGACAATTTGAATCTCTTCCGGAGTCAATCGGGTTTGATCCTCCGTAGGTCTTCCTGAGGAGGAGACGAGTAAAACGGTAAGTAGTACTAAAATTCTCATAGATTTTCTGTAGCTAATTCATCCTTTCGAATAAGATAAAGAAACTTTGCTAAATAGAACGCACCCACGCCACTAAAGATGTGCCACAGAAAATGAGATCCCATTGGGATAATCGCTGCGGCGGCATAATCGACTCTACGCATCAGTAGACTTAGGGATAAAAATGCAACCGAGATAAACACCGGACGAGCATGTTTTCTTTCATTCCTGGCCAGGAAAATCAAGATTGGGAGGAAAATTAGAATTCCTGTAAATAGGTAGTTGAGATTGACGGCCAGACGTGAAGAAACCAAATCGTAGATTAAGTATCGTGTTGCTGTGAAGGGTAAGATGATACTTGCAACTTGCCATCTTTTAGCCAACACTTTGTCCCAGAAGTAGATGCTTACAGCTAAAGTCACCACGACAGTTGGGTACACATCCATCCAAAGCAACCATCTACTCGCTCTAAATGCATGGTATAGTAGACTTCCTGTCCCACCTAAAAAAAGCAAAGGCATCAGGAAGAAAAGGAATTCGTAGTGTTTGATATTCCAGCGTAAGCGAACTGCCCAATAGACAGATGGTAGGGCTATGGCAAGCGAAGAGATCGCGTTCCACGGCTCAGAAACAAATGCCGAAAGATCTGTTTCCGCATACATGGGTCCTCCGTCTGGAGGGAGTATGGATTGTATGGTGCTGTTAAAATCCATTGAAGATCATCTTACGAATGATTGTTTGGCATGGGTTTTGTTCTGCATCATGTATC
Source organism: uncultured Roseivirgaceae bacterium (assembly GCA_964593185.1). GTDB lineage: Bacteria > Bacteroidota > Bacteroidia > Cytophagales > Cyclobacteriaceae > Ekhidna. Next base: position 8,222 of record CAZQJU010000110.1, on the reverse strand, counting down.
TTAAAACGATTAGGTTGTTTAGGTTATTGGTTAGTTGAGTTATCCCGTCAATTTGGTCATTGGCGGGATTTTTTTTGAATTAATTGTAACATATAGGCGTGTGTCAAATCTAAGATTTATATCTTGGAAAAAAACATTTCAGACGTGAACACCCTATCAACCTCCCAGGTACAGATCTCAGAAGTGTATCAAAAAGTAAGGCAGCAGACAGCACAATTGTGCGAGCCTTTGGAAATTGAAGATTTTGTTGTTCAACCAATTGTGGACGTTAGCCCTCTTAAATGGCACCTAGGGCATACTACATGGTTTTTTGAAACTTTCGTTTTGGTTCCTAATTGTGAGGGCTACGAGATGTTCAATGATCGATATCCTTACCTTTTTAACAGCTATTACATTTCGGCTGGAGAGCGTTGGACGCGTGCAAATAGAGGGCAACTGACCAGACCCACGGTTAATGAGATTTTTGAGTATCGTACGTATGTTGACAAGAGCATGTTGGAATTTTTAGCAAGTTCTAAGCCGACTCAAGAAGTTGAAAGTCTAATAACCTTAGGATGCAATCATGAGCAACAGCATCAAGAGTTGTTTCTGTACGATATCAAAAGAATACTTGGTGACAATCCACTTCTTCCCGAGTACAGGAAGATCGAAAGCCCAATTACAGCTGAACCCCTTTCGCAAGAATGGCTTCCGGTCGAGGAGGGAGTCTATGCCATTGGATTCGATGACGTCGGATTTCATTTTGACAATGAGCGAGGGAGACATAAGGTATTCCTACATGAGTATGAGATTTCCTCCAAGCTGGTTTCCAACGCGGAATACCTCGAATTTATGGAAGATGGCGGATATCAAAATCATGCGCTGTGGTTATCTGAAGCTTGGGATTGGGTCAGCGAAAACAAATTAAATGCACCTAGGTATTGGTTTCAAGAGGATGGCGGAGAATGGTGGAATTACACACTTGGAGGTTATCAGAAAGTGCAACTAAATAATCCTCTGGTGCACGTATCCTATTACGAGGCAGATGCCTTTGCAAGGTGGAAGGGCTGTCGCTTGCCCACCGAATTTGAGTGGGAGGTTGCATGTGGTAAGTATTCCCCCGAAGTACCCGAAGCAGCAAACTTTATTGAAGATAATTTGCTTGGCCCCGTGGAAACCAATACCTATGACTTTTATGGCAATGTATGGGAATGGACATCCAGTCCATACAGTGCATATCCCTATTTTAATGTTGCAGAGGGGGCTCTGGGAGAGTACAATGGAAAGTTCATGGTGAATCAAATGGTTCTTAGAGGAGGTTCATTTGCTACGTCAAGAACACATATTCGAAAAACTTACCGTAATTTTTTTCACCCGCACCTTAGATGGCTTTTTTCAGGAATTCGATTAGCGAGATACAGATAACTTGATGAGTAAAGAAATTGAAATAATTGAAAGTGACTTCTTACTTGATGTTTTGGACGGTTTGAGGTCAGATAATAAAAGACTATCTTCCAAGTACTTTTATGATGCCAACGGGGATCAGCTATTTCAGCAGATCATGAATTTGGAGGAGTACTACCTCACCAATAAGGAGATGGAAATCTTTACGGAGCAAAAGGCAGCTATTTTGACTGCTATCTCCAGTGAGCCTTTCAGAATCATCGAGTTAGGTGCAGGAGATGGGAGTAAAACGAAGGTATTGCTCAAGTTCTTTCAGGACAATCATGTTCCATTTACCTATACACCGGTGGACATTTCTGGAAATGTCCTGGAAATCCTTAAGACGGATCTAGTTAAGGAGATTCCCGGATTGAAAGTGGAGCCGTACCAAGGAGATTATTTTGATGCACTCAGTGAAATTGCCGAGGGCAACGAAAAAGACGTGGTATTCTTCCTTGGTTCAAACATTGGAAATTTTGTGAAAGGTGAGGCCGAGCTCTTTTTACAGCAACTATGTTCATTTTTGAAACCCAAAGATTTATTGTTGATGGGTGTAGATCTAAAGAAAGATCCATCCATTATTCTGTCGGCATACAATGATCCTTCGGGCGTGACTAAGGCCTTCAACCTGAATCTCTTGGAGCGGATCAATAAGGAATTGGGTGCCGATTTTAGGAGTGAGACTTTTCAGCACTATCCGTACTACAATCCTCAAACGGGCGAATGCCGAAGTTATCTGATCAGTAAGATTGAGCAACATGTCACCGTGGCTGGTGAGTCGATCCATTTTCGAGCCTGGGAGGCAATTTTCATGGAGGTGTCAAAAAAGTATGATGAGAAGCAATTGTCTGATTTGGCGGGTGCTGCTGGTTTCGCTGAACTATCGACGTTTAGAGACAGCCAAAAGTGGTTTGCAGATGTGCTTTGGGAAGTAAAGTAGTAGGTGAGACTACCTTACCCTCTTCTAAAAGTGCGCATGAGAAGATTCGAACTTCCACGGGATTGCTCCCACCACCCCCTCAAGATGGCGTGTCTACCAATTCCACCACATGCGCAACTAGGTATCATTATACCTTTTTGAAAAAAGACCAATTTCAGCAACTGGACTTTGAGGGTTTGCAAAAATAACTTTTCAGTCGAAACAAAGGTCATTGGAACCAAAAAAAGCCGGACGTAAGACCGGCTTTTTAGTAGTTGAGTATGGTTTGATCAGTGCGCTTCCTCCTCACCTTCTTCTGCAGGGGCATGCGAATGGTGGTAGGAATGCGTAATTTTTTCAGTTTGGGATAAGAGTAAGGCGGAAACAATGAACACCATGTGGATCACAATTTCGATGATAACACCCTCGGTACTCGTTTTTTCCACTTCGTTTCGGTAGTTCATGAACGTCTTCAAGAGGTATACCCCAGAAATAGACGCCAGCGAGGTAGCCAGCTTAATCTTTAGTTGACCAGCATCCAGACCTTCTAACCACAGTGGCTTATCCTCGTGCATGTCCACGTCAATTCTACTGGTGAAGATGGAATAACCTCCAATGGTCACCATTACAATTAGATTCATCACCATACTAATGTCAACAAGGCCTAGGACCTTTACCATCACTTCCTGTTCTGTAACCTTGTTGAACTTCTCTACCAAATACAGGAGCTCCTGAAAGAATTTAATAAGGTAAACAATGGCTGCGATGATAAGTCCGGTGTACAGGGGTGCCTGTACCCATCTACTCCAAAATATGAATCCCTCGAAGAACCCTTCGAATCGTTTAATTGGTGAATTTTCGTTACTCATACTAGGACAGTTTCAAATTGAGGTGAAATATAAAATATAATTTGAACGAAATATTGAATTCACGGTAATTTAAGGTATTTCTTCCTCGAATAATACAACTGTGCCTGCAATTAGGTCGTGCAAACTCTGCTTTTTCAAATTGAAATTGATCATGGCAAAGCCAATGAAAACGATGCCTAGTGAAAGAACCTTCAACGTGTTTCTTAGTACGATAGCCACAAGTTTATTCCGTTGGTTTTTGACAAGTGTTACGTTTAGTTTTAGGAGGCGCTTCCCTGGAGTTGCGCGCCATGGAGTCAGTTCAAAAGCACAGTGGTAGACGAGGTAGATAAGGAAAAATACGAGTGAGTCGTAAAGAATAATAGGAAGAAGTGAATACAGATAGAAAAATCCCAGTAAAAACAGGAGGTCGATGTTATGCGCCAGTAATCTTTGCCAAAACGATGCATAGGTGGTATGCACTTCCTTTTTCTCGTTGATGTCAGACATTGGGCACTTTTTTCAGCAGTTAAAACTAGTAGACAAATTATTGCAATGTTATCGGCTTATGAATAGTTTTGCCCACCGTTTGCTAAAGCAGCTGCCTGAGTGGCGGAACTGGTAGACGCGCACGACTCAAACTCGTGTTCCGCAAGGAGTGCCGGTTCGATTCCGGCCTCAGGTACTTTTACTGAATGAGTAGCCTCATACGAGACGTATGGGGCTTTTTTAGTACCTGGAACCTTTAAAGTAATGCACATAGATGGGGTTGTGTTTCTTAGAAAACCCTAGCAATGTCATCCCGGACACTAGCCTCGTAACATTGGCTTGCTTAAGTCTTGGGTTCTCTACTTCTGCGATGACTCCGATCGGTTTTTGCTCACTTTGGTGTTCCCTGAAATCCTGTTCAAGTCGTTCTAGGGTCGAGGAGATCATTTTAACAAACAGGCCGGGAATCCTGAACGAGGGGACTATAAATCCACGCATGAAATACACCTCATTTCGAAGCGGTTCGTAGTGCATCTTCTTGGCTGTAGTGATGCCAATGATTCCTTTCGAATTCCTCACGATCATGACCACCTCTTGTGCTCTCGCCTGCGCGTCAACACCTGAAGGTAATACTTTGGCATCTTCCCAGGTGGTCACTATCTCGTTTATAAGTGTTGGAGATTTGTCCTTCCAAACATCTAGCATCGCTATTTCGGGTGCAGTACTCATTGAAGTGCTATTTGCATGGATTGAATGCTCCTGACTGCGAATTTATTTTCATATATCGGGCCTTTTGTTACTTGCATCCCGGAGATCTGGGGAAGCAGAGCCTCCACAAATTGGGTTGCTTCAATTTCTGCAAGTTGCCTTCCAAGGCAGTGATGTAATCCGTACCCAAAAGATAGTAGGTCTTGCCTACACGTCCAGTTTATTTCAAGCGGATTTTCGAATTGCCTGGGATCTGTATTCGCCGCGCCCAAACAGAGCGTGAGGACAGACCCCGCAGGAATAGGTGTGTCTTCAATGGTTAATTCCTTGGTTGTTTCGCGACCAGTAATCTGAACGGGTGAATGGATCCTCAGTATTTCTCTAACAAAGGTGCTTGCGCCGTACGCCTTTACCTTGGCAACAACGTCTGGATTTTCGATCAAGTGGTATAAGCACGTCGCAAGCAATGTGGAGGTTGTCTCAAATCCGGCAATGAATAGGAAAGCAAACAATGCAGTATCACTTAGCTCATCATTGGCCTCCCCCAATCGCAAAATGGCTTGGGCCAATCGGGTTGGTTCAAAATCAGGAGATGCGACGGTTTTAGTCACAAAGCCATGAAGCTGGTACGCTGAATGGGCTATCTCCGATAGATCCCTCAAGGAGTAGTAGGGGTCCAAGGCCTGCACTACTTTGAGTCCGTCGGCTACGTATGTCATGGCCATATCAGATGAAAAGCCTAAAATTGAAGCAATGATGTTCACTGGTATGGTCTTGCATAACGAGTTCATGGCTTCAAAGGAGTCTGGCAACGCATCTACCCGTTTTTGGATGACTTTTGCTGCGAGGGTTTTGATAGATTGAGGGGCAGGCCAGGCTTTTGCCAGCTCGAATCTGGTTCCTTTGTGGATAGGATCATTTAACTGGATGACCATTCCCTTAATGAGTTTTGAGATGTGCTCAAGCTCTAAGTCTCGATCACTGGCATACTCAGCTATTTTTTGGAGTCTCTTTGCCTGAAGGCCCGTGATGCACGATGGGTCGCTGAGTACATCTTTGCATGCACGGTAACCTAGTAAGACAAAGTCACCGGTCTTGGCCTTGAAAATGGCTCCTTGTCGACGAACCTTTTCGTAGTAAGGTTGAGGGTTGGCAATGAATGCGGAATCGGTTGGTTGCCAAAAGTCACTCATTTAGTGTTGCAACTAAATATTTTGAAAAGGATTCCACAGTTGGATTGTCATATACACTCATGGGGTCAATATCTACACCCAGTTTTTTCTCCAGTTCAGCAATAAGGAATATGCTGTTTACGGAATCAAGGCCGAGATCATGAAATGAGGTATCAGAGTGGATTTCAGTAGGAGAGATATGCAACTCATGAGCGATGATGTCTCTGAGTGAATTCTGTAGGTCTCCTAGGCTTATCATAGAACAATAATAGGGATCAATTCTATCAAGACCTTTTAATTAAGTATTTTTTGTGGTCATTTAAATGGAGTAATTTTGGGCGATTCTTATTTGACCCGCCTGAAGTTGAGCCAAAAAAAGCACACGTACTTAATCATTGAGGATGATCCTGCTTTCAGTGAAATTTTAAAAGTGATTTCATCGAAGATGAAAGAAATTGATCTGATTGCGACGTGTGATAACACGACAGATGCGGCTCGCTATATCGATGTTGATAAGCCGGACATTTTGTTGCTTGATATTAACATTTCTGGTTTGGAGGGACCTGAAATCCTCGAAATAACGGATCATAAGCCCAAAACGATTGTGATATCCAGCCACCCTGAAGCGGTGATGGAAAACTATGAGGTTGATTATGTGGAGTTCATTCAAAAACCGCTAAAGGATTCCGAACAGCTCATCAATGCTATTACAAGATGTATTGAACAGCTCTAAGTAGCGCTTTAAAATCCAATTTTTGGTGATTATCGTACAATTTGCCCATTGTATCGAAATAGTTGGTATTATTGATGTAAAGCTCGCTTCTTTGCAATTCCAATAATCCCCCTATTTAATATAAAATACTTTTAATCAAACGGTTACCTTATTCTGTTTAAAGTTATTAAGTAGCGTGGTGATTCTGCAATCCATTTTAAATACGGGTATCAGTCATTCCCAAAATACACTTGGGATGAGAAGAGTCAGATTTTTCAATTACCTCCTCTCATTTTGTATCACAGGTGCAGTCTTGCTAACGTTAGTCAATTTAAGTTTCGGCTATGTTGGACAGGCATTGGTGTGTCTGTGTGGAGCATTACTATATGTTGTTTCCCTTGTACTTAATCGCAAAGGGCACTTTTCCTTCTCCAAATACTTGTTCATCTCAACGTCCTTAAGCTTGATATCATTTGGAACATACCTTAACGTAGCGAATGACTTGATGGTACAATCAGAGAATATGCTGATAGCCTTGATGGCTATAAACATGTTTATTCTGGAGGGAAGGCGAAAGCACGTTGTTTACTGGGTGGTTTTTGCTGTTTACATGTACTTTAAGCATGATTACCTTGTTTTGACAGGTGAAGATGATTCCCTGTATTATGTGCTTGGTATGATCACTAATTTCATCGTAGGCATCGTATTGTATGTGTTTTTGGTAGCATTCCGGTCGATTCTTATCAATGCATTGGAGCGGAACGAAGAAGATGAAAAACGGCTTGACTCGATGATTGACAACGTGCCGGTCTTCTTGGCGCTGGTGGACAAAGAGGGCAACTATGTTCTGGCCAATAAGAATTATGCAGATAACTTTCAAATTAGTAAGTCTGAGATTGTAGGGAAAAACCGCAAAGAGATTTTACCCAAGAAGCTCTTGAAAAATCAAAAAAAGTATTTTGAACGGGCACGCTCAGGAGAATCAGTGACTTTTCTTCAGGAGACTAAACTTCCAAATGGCGCCGTCATTTCGGCGAACGGAAAATATGAGCCCATTTTGAATGACGATGGGACCGTAAAAGCCATTACTATCTGTGTAGATGATGTGTCGGCGCTCATGAAAGCACAAGAGGAATTAAAAGAGGCCAATGAAACGAAAGACAAGCTGTTTTCCATCATTGCCCATGATATTCGAAGCCCATTGAATATGTTCGAAACGTTTCTCAACATGAGTAAGGAGGCGAAAATGTCCGCAGAAGAGTTTTTCGAGTATCAGGGCATTCTGAGAGATCGGTTGGGTTCATTGACAACCACAGTAAACGAATTGCTGGAATGGTCGAGAATGCAGCTAGGTGGGATTAACTCCTATCCTCAGACCGTCAATGTCTGCGATATCGTGAATGAAAATGTAGGTCTCTTTGATTCAATAATCAAGAAAAAGAAAATTCACTTTAAAGTAGAAACTTCATGCGACGTTTGTGCGTGGATTGATGAAAATCATTTTAAGGTGGCTATCCGAAATTTGATTCACAATGCAATCAAGTTTACAAATGGCGGTGGTAGTGTGGAAGTGAATTCAAATCAGACGAACTCACAAACCATTGTTAGGATTATGGATACTGGGGTAGGCATGAATGCTGCGACGATAGACCGAATCATAAAGAAAGAAATTCATGACTCTCAGGCAGGTACCGAAAAAGAGTTAGGGACTGGTTTAGGGCTAAGCCTTACGATCGGGCTCTTGGAGAAAAACAATTGTGAGATAGCGGTGGAAAGTGAATTGAATAAAGGAACGACCTTTGAGATTCGAATTCCAAACAAACAGGAGTCGTAAGAATGGATGGAAACAAAAAAACCTGATTTAAAAATCAGGCTTCTTTTGTGACTGGCCTGGGGCTCGAACCCAGGACCCACGCCTTAAAAGGGAGAAGGCTAAATAACCCTAAAACAAC
>CAZQJU010000109.1:0-13277 GCA_964593185.1 uncultured Roseivirgaceae bacterium | reverse complement strand
TTTTTGTTACGGGCGGTGTAACATCTTCTCTCGGCAAAGGAATCATAGCAGCTTCACTTGGAAAACTACTTCAGGCCCGAGGCTTATCAGTCACCATTCAGAAATTTGATCCTTACATCAACATTGATCCCGGGACATTAAATCCGTATGAACACGGAGAATGCTATGTCACTAACGATGGCGCAGAGACCGATCTCGACTTGGGTCATTACGAGCGCTTCCTTGGCACTGAAACGTCTCAAGCAAATAACGTCACGACAGGTCGCATTTATTACAACGTGATCCAGAAGGAACGTGAGGGAGAGTTTCTAGGAAAAACCGTGCAGGTAATCCCTCACATCACCGATGAAATTAAAAACAACATCTATAAGCTTGGTGAGACAGGTAAATACGACGTGGTGATAACGGAGATCGGGGGAACGATAGGCGATATTGAATCCCTTCCGTTCGTTGAGGCAGTACGCCAGGCTAGATTTGAATTGGGCCCGGCAAATAGTGCAGTGATTCACTTGACACTTATCCCCTACCTAAAGGCTTCCGGAGAGTTAAAAACCAAACCTACACAACACTCGGTCAAAGAACTGCTTGAAGCGGGGGTACAGCCTGACATTCTGGTTTGTAGATCCGAATACCCCATTAATCAAGACATCCGGAAGAAGCTAGCACTCTTTTGCAACGTTCCTGTCAACGCGGTTATTGAAGCATTGGATGCCGAAACCATCTACGATGTGCCGATTCTGATGAGAAAGGAAAAACTGGATGAACGTGTGCTCACGAAATTCAAGTTGCCTTACAAGAAAGAGCCAAAGATCAACAGTTGGAAAGAATTCTTAGGGCGACTTAAGAACCCCACGGCAACCGTAAACATTGGACTGGTCGGAAAGTACGTGGAGTTGCAAGACGCCTACAAGTCCATCGCCGAAGCCTTTATTCACGCCGGAGCACAGAATGAGTGCAAAGTGCATGTAAAGTGGATTCATGCCGAAGAATTGGATGGAGAGAATGTTATCAGAGAACTGAAAGATTTGGATGGAATTTTGGTAGCACCTGGATTTGGCGAGCGTGGTATTGAAGGCAAAATCTATGCTGTTCAATATGCCAGAGAAAACAAAATCCCCTTCTTTGGTATTTGTTTGGGCATGCAGTGTGCGGTGATTGAATTTGCACGAAATGTGTTAGGTAAGAAAAAAGCCAACAGTACCGAAATGGCCAAGAGCTCCTATCCGGTCATTGATCTGATGGAAGATCAGAAGAATATTAAAAACATGGGAGGAACCATGCGTCTCGGCGCATATACCTGCCAACTAAAGAGAGGTAGTAAGGCGCATACGGCCTACGGGTCATCGAAGATAAAGGAACGTCATAGACACAGATATGAATTCAACAGTGAATACCTGGAGGAATTTGAGAATGCTGGCATGACGGCAACGGGAACCAATCCTGAAACCAATTTGGTTGAGATCATGGAAATAAAAGATCATCCTTGGTTTGTAGGCACACAATACCATCCTGAGCTTAAATCTACGGTTACCGAACCACACCCACTATTTGTAAAATTTGTAAAGGCTTCCATCGAGTATCGAAAGAAGCAGGAGTTATAATCATTTTAAATGGACAGAAATCAATTCATAGGACTCATCCTTATGTTTGCCGTGCTGGCAGTATATTTTACCTGGTTTGCACCGGACCCACCTGAGCCAGGTCAAGAACTCGCAGACCAGACTGAGGTAGTACAACCGACTACGCCCAGCGTATCCACTGCAGATGTTGCTGTTGACACTTCAGAAAGTCTTCCTGACTCAATTCAAGATGCTCAGAAACTGGTGCAATATGGCCCCTTTGCATTTGCTGTTTCGGAAACACAGGATTTACAGGTGATAGAAAACGACGATCTCCGCATTACCTTCAGCAGTCAAGGTGGTGTCATTGAGGAAGTCTCCTTTCTTCAACATGGTGACTATTTGAACAAGAATTTCAAAATTGTTCAGCCCTCAAAATCCAACATCCGAATCGTTGTAGACAGTCAGGGAAAATCCATCGACCTGACTGAATTGAGCTACACAGGATCCGTAAAAAGCAGTTCGGACACCACAGAGGTCAGCTATACAACCAGCAACGGGAACATCTCCATCACTCACCGCTACCTGATTCCACAAAAGGGGTTTTCCATTAAATACGATCTAATCACAACAGGACTAAACGAAGTGCTTAGCCCCAACGACATTGCATTTCAATGGAACCATGCGGTAAATCTTGCGGAGAGCACTTTGGAAGATTCACGACTCAATGCCAATGTCCGATACTACCTGGCAAATGAAGAGTACGATGAGCTAGCAGAACGATCTGAAGACTACGAAGAGGCTACACTAACATCACAAGTAAAGTGGGTTTCCTTCAAGCAAAAGTTTTTCACGGCTGCTGTGATTGCAGATAAATCATTTGGATCAGGCTTCGTCAATCAAAAAGTCAATTATGATGACACCACCACAGTAAAAGAAATGTCCATGTCTTTGACGATTCCGTATGGCGAATTCATCAAAGGGTATGGTATGACCTATTATTTTGGTACAAACAAGTACAATACGCTTAAAAAAGTCGCTCCGGAATTCGAGGAAAACCTGGACATGGGTTGGGGACCGCTTCCGGTGGTTAACAAGTTCTTGATTATCCCAATTTTTGATTTCCTCCAAGGGTTCATTGGTAATTACGGGTTGATTATCACCATCCTGGTAATCTTTATCAGACTGATTCTCTCTCCGCTCACCTACAAATCGCACATGTCCATGGCGAAAATGAGAGCAATGAAACCTGAGTTGGATGAACTAAAAGAAAAGCATGATGGAGACATGCAAAAGCAGCAGCAGGAACAAATGAAGCTCTACCAGCAAGTAGGCATCAATCCGTTGAGTGGTTGTATCCCAATGCTGTTGCAAATGCCCATTCTCTTTTCCCTGTTCTTCTTCTTTCCCAATGCCGTAGACCTCAGGGGAGAATCGTTCTTGTGGGCTACTGACCTTTCGACCTACGACAGCATCATCAACCTACCATTTGAGATCCCATTCTATGGGGACCACGTGAGCTTGTTTACGATTTTGATGACAGCGTCTACCTTATTGACCATTGCGGTAAATGGACAAGTTACTTCGGTTCAAGGCCCAATGAAGACACTGCAGTATGTCATGCCGATCATGTTCCTGTTTGTGCTCAACAACTACGCATCCGGCTTGACCTTCTACTACTTTGTTTCCAACATGGCTACTTTCGGCCAAACGGTCCTTTTCAGAAAGTTCATCGATGAAGACAAGATCCATAAGACGTTGCAAGAGAACAAAAAGAAAAATGCAGGCAAAGGGAAGTCCAAATTTCAGCAGCGCCTGGAAGATGCCATGAAGGCAAGTCAAGAGGCCCAGCGAAATAAGAAAAAGAAAAAATAGCGTTGTTGATAACTCCTAAAAAAGCCTTGTTTTTGACCTTCAAAAGCAAGGCTTTTCTTTTTTTCACAAGTTATTAACATCATGATCATGTCGCTACTGGTTTAAATATATTTGTATGCTTTTCTTTGGCACATTAATCACTTAAAACACACAATGGGAAAGATCATTTCAGTAGCAAATCAAAAAGGTGGAGTTGGAAAAACAACCACGGCCATCAATCTTGCAGCGAGTCTTGCGGCTTTAGAATTCAAAACCTTGATTGTGGATGCAGATCCACAGGCCAATGCGACCTCCGGTGTGGGAATAGATCCCAAAGGTGTTGAAGTGAGCATTTACGAGTGCATGGTAGATGGTGCGAGTGCCAAAGAGAGCATTGTAACTACTGACATCAAGTATCTTGACCTACTCCCCTCTCATATTGATCTGGTAGGAGCTGAAGTTGAGATGGTAAATATCGAGGAGCGGGAAGAGAAGATGAAAATTGCCTTAAAAGAAGTTGAGGGTGATTACGATTACGTAATCATTGACTGCTCCCCCTCTCTTGGTCTAATTACCATCAATGCGCTGACAGCTTCGGATTCGGTGATTGTTCCGGTTCAGTGTGAGTACTTTGCACTTGAAGGACTAGGAAAGCTGCTAAATACCATCAAGATTATCCAGACCAGATTGAACCCAGATCTAGATATTGAAGGAATCTTGCTTACCATGTACGATGTACGACTAAATCTGGCAAATCAGGTGGTAGAGGAAGTCAAGATGCACTTTGAAGCTTTGGTGTTTGATACGATGATTCCTCGGAATATTAAGCTCAGTGAGTCACCTGGATTTGGTATGCCTGCAATCACGCATGATGCCGACAGCAAAGGATCTATCAGTTATCTGAATCTGGCAAAAGAAATTTTGCAGCGTAACGAAATGATTGCAGCCTAATCACTAGGTGAACCAAAATCAATTAGCATCAGCTTTGCATTAGTACCGCATAGCTTAGCCCTAAATACATATGGCGGAAAGTAAGTTTAAAAAAAGATCAGGTCTAGGAAGAGGATTAGGTGCTCTGTTGGAAGACACAGGTGAAAAGACAAAAATCAGTGGTTCGGGTGCTACTCCAAAAGGAGCCATTAGCGAAATTGAACTAGCCAATGTAGAAACCAACCCTTGGCAACCACGGACGGAGTTTGATGAGGAAGCTCTAAATGAACTTGCTGAATCCATCAAAGTGCAGGGCATCATTCAACCGATCACGGTTAGAGCCTTAAGCAAAGATGCTTTTCAGTTGATCTCCGGTGAAAGAAGATTGCAGGCAAGTAAGAAGGCCGGATTAGCAACCATTCCAGCTTATATCCGAGTAGCAGATGATCAGCAAATGCTGGAAATGGCCTTAATTGAGAATATTCAGCGAGAAAACCTCAACGCCATTGAAATTGCGCTCAGTTACCAGCGTTTGTTAGCGGAGTGCGATCTTAAGCAAGAAGAATTGGGGGATCGAGTTGGAAAGAACCGAAGTACGGTAACAAACTACCTTAGACTTCTCAAATTACCTCCAGACATTCAAGTTGCGCTAAGAGATGGAAAGCTGAGCATGGGACATGCAAGAGCACTTATCTCGGTCGATGATGTGGCCGTGCAGCTGGACATCTTCAGGCAAATTCTCAAGGATGAGCTTTCCGTACGAAAAGTCGAAGCGCTGGTAAAAAATCGGGGCAATGGGGTTACCGCGAGCACAAGTGCTTCTCCTGCTGTCAGTGCGGAGATAAAAGAGGTTCAATCCAAGCTTTCATCACACTTTGGGACCAAGATCAATGTGAAGGCTAATTCCGACAATAAGGGTGAGATTAAGATACCTTTCACTTCTACAGAAGATTTAAACAGAATATTGGATATTTTGGAAGTTTAGGCGCGAACTTTGCCGTATGCAACAAATGCATAAGTCAATAGTAGTCCTACTTATCTCTCTGGTCCCCTTTGTTAGCACTGGGCAGGAGAAGCCCGTCTTGATTGACGACTCTACGTTCATGGAAAGCGCGGTCGATGCAGAATTATTTCAGGAAATCTCTGATTTGGACCCGCAAAGAGCTGCACTCCTATCCGCCGTTATGCCCGGCTTGGGACAAGTATACAACGGGCAGTATTGGAAGGTGCCTATTGTACTGTCCGGCATGATTGTATTCGGGCACTACATTAACTACAACAACAAGGTCTACCACGCACTACGAAACGCGGCATTGAGCAACAATTCTGCTGGCATCAACCCGTTTGAGAATGTCGCCGGATCAACCGAGTCAATCGTACGAAACCGAGACATTTTCCGGAGAAACCGCGACTTTATGATTGTGTTGGGGTCCGCCTTTTATCTGCTTCAAATTGTGGATGCACATGTATCCGCCCATTTAGATGAATTTACCATAAATAAGGACTTAGCCCTGAGTATAGAGCCCTCGATTGAATCAACTCCACTATTTTCGCAGGCGGCTGGGGTTTCCCTGGTTCTGAGGTTTTAATCGAAATGAGAATTGCGCTGATTGGATACGGTAAGATGGGTAAGACTATTGAACAAATAGCCCTTACGAAAGGTCATGAAGTCGTGTACAAATTAGACACCCATGACTCCATTGAGCAGATTGATGCATCGTCGGTGGACATTGCGATCGAGTTTACTCAGCCAGATGCCGCGTTTCGGAATCTTTCGCATTGTTTAAGGCACGGCATCCCGGTGATCAGTGGTACGACGGGTTGGCTGGACAAGCGGCAAGAAATTGAGGATTTGTGTAGGGAAAGTGACGGAACCTTTCTTTACGCCTCCAACTTCAGCATTGGAGTCAATCTCTTCTTTGAGTTAAACGAATGGTTAGCAGCAAAAATGAAAAAGCTTTCTTTTTCGTCATCCATTACGGAAGTACACCACACAGAAAAAAAAGACAGTCCGAGTGGTACAGCCATCACCTTAGCAGAGGGAATCATGAGACATGATCACGCTAAAAAAACCTGGATAAACGAAGAATCTACCGACCATCAGAAAATATCCATTGTTTCGGAAAGAAAACCTAACGTACCTGGTACCCATACCGTATCTTATGCATCTGAGTTGGAATCCATCGATATAAAGCATGTTGCGCACGATCGAAGTGTTTTCGCACAAGGTGTGGTAGACGTGGCTGAATGGATTCACACCCGGAAGGGCATTTTCACTTTGTCAGATTATATTAACGATAACTAATACATGTATTTTCACGACTTTAATCCTGTTTTTGTCATTGTATTCCTGATTCTATGGTATGTTCTACAGGGAACGGCCTACTACAAGTTCTTTGAGAAAGCAGGCCAAGAAGGTTGGAAAGGCTTTGTTCCTATCTATAACTACTTTATTCATCTCCAAATTGTAGGACGACCTCTTTGGTGGATTGCGCTGCTCTTCGTACCCGTCATCAATTTCTTTGTGGCTCTGACAATGCACCTTGATTTAATGAAGTCATTTGGGAAGTACACCTACCTGGATCAAGTTCTAGGTGTGATTTTTGCCCCAATCTATATGAATTACATCGCGTGGTCTAATACGACCTATATTGCCAAAGCGACGGAGATACCTAAACCTCAAAAGTCCTTTGGTAAAGAGTGGTTTGAAGCAATTGTATTCGCAGTCTTCTGCGCCACCTTCGTCCGCTGGATCTTCATGGAGGCCTATGTAATTCCTACAGGATCAATGGAAAGATCGCTTTTGATTGGAGACTTTTTGTTCGTAAGTAAGGCAGAGTACGGTCCCAGAACACCCCAAACGCCATTACAACTTCCGTTGACCCATCAGACAATCTGGGGTACGGAAATTCCCTCCTATATCCCCTCTGTTTCGCTGCAAAGCTTCCGATTGCCTTCGCTCGGAAAAGTTGAACGAAATGACGTAGTGGTTTTCAACTATCCGGTGGACGACCATTACAATCAAAGAAGTGATGGGGACTACCATCCTATGGATCTAAAAACACACTATATCAAGCGGTGTGTTGCAATAGCTGGTGAAACCATTGAAGTAAGAAACACCCAAGTTTATGTAAATGGGGAGGCGTCAGAAAATCCTCCGCTTATGCAGCATCAGTACTTTGTGCGTACAGACGATAACATCAGAGAGCGAATATTTGAAAAGTATGTGATTGACCCTCCTAACAGAGATCGGATACCTGGCGGTTATGCCATTCACATGCCACAAGAAACGTCCAAGCAAATTGAACAATTGCCATTTGTTGAGAGCGTTACACTGCAGCTTGTACCTGAAGATCGAACCGAACCGAACATCTTCCCCAATGCGGAGTATTTTCCATGGAACCGTGATTTCTATGGCCCTTTGACGGTCCCTGCAAGAGGTATGGAAATCGAAATAACAGACGAGAATCTGGCGATGTACGGAAGTACCATTCAAAATTACGAAGGTCACGAGAACGTAGAGATAACAGAAGGTCAGCTGTCCGTAAATGGAGAGGTGGTGAGTAAATACACCTTTGTCAAGGACTACTACTTTATGATGGGTGATAACCGCCATGCATCCGATGATAGTCGATATTGGGGATTTGTCCCGGAAGACAACATTGTCGGCGAAGCCTCATTCATCTGGATGTCCTGGAACACCGACGGAAGCTTTTTCAGCAAAATTCGGTGGGGAAGATTGTTCAATGGAATCAAGTAACTAGCCCTGCCTACTGACCGTGGAAATCGAATGCCTACTTGCCAAAGTAGTAAACAATCAGGTATACAATACCAATGGCGCTTGCAAAAAATAGCACCATAAAAAGGCAACCTTTAAACCAGTTTGCCCTTTCCTTGGCAGGCGAATAAAGATCATGATGTGAGTCACTCCTCATACAGCAATAGAGTTGTGACTAATATAGTAAGGTCACCGTTATTTCAAAGAAGATCTGGGCACATATTGCGGCTCGATGATGGTCTTTTCAAGCATCTCCTGTCTTTTGCTTTTAAATTCGAACGCTTCACCAACGACCTTTGGTCGTACGGTTCTGGCATTTCCCTGAATTATAGCCAAGGCTTCGGCTAACAAGGGTTCCTCAACATCTCCAAGAGCTTTGAGATCCCCAAGGTAGTCACGCTCGTCTACTTCAACATTGGGCTCCAACCCATTAGAATAATCTGTAAATCCTTCAGAGTTTGCAAGCTTGCTAACAATCGGCTGAATCGCGTAAATGTGATCGGGATTGATGTCCTCATTGGTCCGATCAAGGTATAAGGATAGCTTCGAATCGTACAGCGTAAGGCTTCCTTCATTCTTACCAACCGTTGTTGTGCCTATCGTCGTCACATCCAGATAGGGATCCAAACCAACAATCAGTAGTTCGGATGCCGATGCTGACCTTCCGGACGTGAGAATGAAAATCCTGCTAAGATTCGTCAAGCGATTCAAAGGCTCTTCACTCACTACATTGTTGTTTTCGTCAAATATGGGCAGTGATTCAAGAAATCGAAGGGGACTATTAAAGAAAGGTGACAGTTTTTCATTGTAAACGATTTCGCCTAAGTTGTCGCTGTCTGTGGTATTTCCACTGATCAACGATCCAAGTATCCGCGTAGTCGTCACCGATCCGCCCGGGTTGTATCGTAAATCAAGCACCAAATCATTGATTCCAGCCGATTTAAAGGTGTCAAAAACACTATTGAGTTCCCTGTGCGTAGTGTTGTTGTTGACAAATTGATTGTACACCAGGTATCCAACGTTGACTCCACCAGCATTAATTACTTTACTTAAAAAGACTGGATTTTCCGTCAATACCACAGCCGTCAAGCTAACCGTCTGATCCGTTGACTGCACGGCATCTTCTTCAATCTGAGCAAGTCTCAGCGTGTATGAACTTTGCCCAAACAATGCATCATTGAAGTTGTCCTCAGTTAGTTGAACCCCATTGACCTCATTGAATAGATCGCCACGTTTCAAGCCCGCAAGATCCGCTGGTCCATCTGCTACGACGTAGCGGACGTAGCCAAAGACGTTGTTACTGCCTGCGGATTCCCTTAACAGTCCAAAATCATACCCGAAAGAAGCTTCCGAAATTCCCTGAAACGAATTTTCAAGTGCTATATAGTCGTCAACAATCCACGAAAAACGATCTGTGGGAGACAATAGATCTTGGTAGTAAAGCTCTTCCGAAGAACCAGCACTGTTTAAAAACCCGTACAGTTCATCGTACGAAGCAAACCGGTCATCTGCCAGCAATGAAACCTCATTTTGCCAATAGTAATATAAATTCATGGCCTGCCAAATGAACTCATCTTGAGGTCGGTTCAAGGTAGCCGAGCTGTTCTCTTCGCTAGGACAGTAGCGTATAGCAGAACCATCGAAATCAATGGTAACTCCACATTCTCCAACCGCAGCATCATCGGAGCCACACCCAAACAAACCAACCAGGAGTGTAAGAATTAAAGTTTTAAAAGAATAAATTCTCATTTCATCAATTTAAAAAGCAATGCAAGTTTACCAACTAATAGGTTCTAGACCCTTGTTCTGCAGGTATTGGTTGGTTTTAGAAAAGTGTTTACAGCCAAAAAATCCATTATTGGCTGAAAATGGTGATGGATGTGGCGCCTTCAAGACATTATGCTTTAGTTCGTCAATGATAGATCCCTTTTTCTGAGCATAAGCTCCCCATAAAATAAAGACAATTCCCTCCTTTTCTTCGGATATGCAAGTGAGGACGGCATCTGTAAATGTTTCCCACCCTTTGTTTTGATGTGAGCCTGCTTGACCAGCCCGTACCGTGAGTGTTGCATTTAACAAGAGTACTCCCTGATCCGCCCACCGCTTTAAATTACCAGATGTCGGAATGGGTTTGTCTAAATCCTCTTTGATCTCTTTAAATATATTTTGGAGCGACGGAGGGTGTCTCAAACCATCATTGACCGAAAAACACAGACCGTTGGCCTGATTGGGCCCGTGATACGGGTCTTGTCCAACAATGACCACCTTCAGGTCTTCTAGTGCACAATGATCAAACGCGCTGAAGATAAGAGATCCCGGTGGATAGATCTTTTGAGTACTATATTCACCCTTTACAAACCGGACAAGCGCTTGAAAATAGTCCTTTTCAAACTCCTCATGCAACAGCGCTTTCCAGCTTTCTTCCATTCTCACATTCATAATAAATTTTTCTTAAAGAAGTTCTTGGTAAAATAAATTGAAATTCGTTTAAATTGTCCCGAAGATGGTGACAACGGTTACAAATGGAATCAAAGTCTCAGTGGAGATCGATTATCGGCCCGAGCATTCGCAGCCGGCAAACGATCACTTTGTGTTCACCTACCGCATCACTATCGAAAACAACTCGAACAATACGGTCCAATTGATGGCCAGGCACTGGGATATAATCGATGCTGCGCACCCTCGTCATGAGGTAGACGG
Organism: uncultured Roseivirgaceae bacterium; assembly: GCA_964593185.1. Lineage (GTDB taxonomy): Bacteria > Bacteroidota > Bacteroidia > Cytophagales > Cyclobacteriaceae > Ekhidna. The sequence goes on along the minus strand of CAZQJU010000109.1, from coordinate 2,456 downwards.
CGAAGGAGTGGTCGGGAAACAACCTGTACTGGAACCCGGACAAATTCATCAGTATGTTTCAGGATGCAATCTGAAATCAGGTATCGGCAAGATGAGTGGGCATTACCTTATGGAACGAATTTTGGATGGGCACCAGTTTGATGTAGAAATCCCGGAATTCATCATGGTTGTTCCTTTCAAGCTCAATTAGTCCTTGTCGCAAAGTTCTTTCGGTTTTCGATTCTTTGAGTACCTCTCCTATCAAATCAGATCGGTCGGTGCGCATGCGCTACATTCCCCATTTCTGTATTCTCTCTACACTGAGGTGATCCAGCGTACTGAAAAGCATAAAATTGATCAGATAGAAGTGCTTCGCAAGAAACTACGTGCCGATCAGTCACTGATTGAGCTGACAGACCTAAAATCCGGCCAGACAAAGATGACCAGCATTGGGACTGAAGCAAAAAAATCAGCCAGCACCGCCAAGTTTGGCTCCTTTCTGTCCTTGTTGATCAAAATGGTGAACGCGCAGTCTGTATTAGAAACGGGCACCTCCCTGGGCCTGACCACTGGCTACCTTGCTACGCACCCAGCACAGGTCACAAGCATCGAGGGATCATACACGATGGCAAGAATGGCTCAAAAACATTTTGACGCTTTAGGATACCAAAACATTGAGCAAGTCTGTGGAGATCTCTATGAAGTCCTGGAAGGTGCAATTGTCAAGAATAGTCCTGATTTCTACTTCTTGGATGCCGATCATCGATCAACTGCCGTGGCATTTTGCATTGATTTGATCTTGAGACATACGCCAACGACTAAATGCATCGTTATACACGACATCTACTGGTCTTCAGACATGAAAAGGATATGGCACTCCCTTGTTCAGGACCCAAGATTTACGTTAAGCATTGACCTGTTTCAGGCAGGTCTTTTGTTCCCAACACTACACATGGAAAAACAACATTTCACCCTCCATTTTTAAACATCTACAGTTTATCTAATTTTGCCGTCGAAAAATACAAATCAGCATGAGTGAGGTACAACCATCATCAGAAAACAAGTTGCCACAAGAAGAACCAAAAAAAAGCAGAACACCCGTTTTTGTAATCATTACACTGCTTCTTCTGGCATCCGTCATTTATTTCTTCTACCAAAACAAACAGCTACAGGAAGAAAGCAAAAGACAGCAGCAAGAAATAGCCATGAAAGTCCTACAACTTGATTCCATTTCTGACGAACTCGACATTCGAATCCAGACAATCCAAGATCTGGGAGGAGATATTGACACACTTGAGGCCTTAAAAGCCCAATTAGAAGCAGATAAAAAGCAGCTTTTGGTAGACGCTGAGTATACGCGAGGCCGAATCAATCGACTGAATGACCGCGTGGATGGCTACAGGGAACTACTACTACTCAAAGATGAGGAAATAAAGGAATTGACCGTCTTAAATGAGCAACTCACAGAAGAGAATACCACACTCAAGGTGGAGAAAAACATCCTCAATGACTCCATCAGAAGGCTAGAGCTCAACAAACAAGAACTTATACAAAAGGTCGCAACTGCCTCTAGGCTTGAAATTTCGGGTCTTGAAGTAGTTGCCATCAATGATCGCGGCAAGGAACGAGCAGGAGGAGAATATCGTAATCGACACATCGAACAATTAAAAATCCAGTTCACAGTGCTCGAAAACGAAATTGCACCCATTGAAGGGAAAGAACTACTTCTAAGAGTGGTGGCTCCTGACGGAAACGTTTTATTTGACGTAAGCAGAGGATCAGGTTCCTTCACCTTCGAAAATCGGGAGCTCTTTTACACTGCCAAAGAAGACATACTCTATGATCGAAACAGCCAACAGGTTTTATTCTTGTATGACAAAGGCAGTGAATATGCCATTGGTCAACACAAAGTTGAAGTGTATACAGATGATTACCTGATGGGTACGGGCAGCTTCGTAGTAAAGTAATTGGAAGAATACAGCGTATTCCCTGCCCACTGAAAGAATACGCACTTACCTATTGTTAATTCTCAAGTATTGCGTAATTTCGCACCTCATTTTTAAACATTAGTTCTTAACATTTTTAAACTATGAAGAATTACGAGACGGTATTCATTTTGACTCCCGTTTTGTCTGAAGCTCAGATGAAGGATACTGTCGGAAAATTCAAAAATGTTCTCAAAGACAATGGTGCTGACATCGTTAACGAAGAGAACTGGGGTTTACGCAAATTGGCTTACCCTATCCAGCATAAAACCACTGGGTTTTATCAGCTTTTTGAATTCCGCGCAGAACCTGAACTAATTGCTAAGCTAGAGACAGAATACAGGAGAGACGAAGCAGTGATGCGATTTTTGACCACTGCGCTTGACAAGCACGCAGTTGCTTACAATGAGCGACGTGCAAAAGGTGCATTTAAGAAAAACAAAGAAGACAAAAAGGAGGTGGTATCATGACATTACAGAACGAACCCATCAA
>CAZQJU010000108.1:0-13559 GCA_964593185.1 uncultured Roseivirgaceae bacterium | reverse complement strand
TATTTTTGCTGCCTAGTATGATGAAATTCCCAACTAGAAAAAAAGCCACCCTACTCCTCGAAGACGGCACCTCATTTACTGGATACGCAATTGGTAAAGCTGGCACCTCCGGAGGAGAAATTTGTTTCAACACCGGTATGACCGGCTATCAGGAAATCTACACTGACCCATCCTATTTTGGACAGATCATCGTGAACACCACTTCCCACATTGGAAATTACGGCGCGCATGATGAAGAGGTTGAAAGTGAGCAGCCGAGTATTAAAGGTTTGGTTGTAAACGACTTTTCGCAAATATTCAGTAGAAATGGAGCTACTGAAAGCCTTCAGGAATTTCTCGAAAAACATGGCACAGTTGGTATTGCGGGATTAGATACCCGAAAGCTGGTTAGACACATACGTGTGGAAGGCGCACAGAACGCAATCATTTCAGATGCATTAGAAGGAGAAGCACTTGCCGAAGAGCTGAGAAAGATTCCTAGTATGAAGTCATTGGAGCTTTCCACAAAGGTGACCACCAAATCGCCTTTCGAGTTAGGTACTGAGAACTCTGGCTTGAAGATCGCCGTATTGGATCTCGGCGTTAAGCAGTCCATCCTTAAGAATTTTGAAAAAAGAAACTGCCATGTAAAAGTATTTCCTGCTGAGTCTTCGCTGGGTGATATGGAAGCTTGGAATCCGGATGGTTATTTTCTTTCCAATGGTCCGGGTGACCCGGAAGTGATGGAGTATGCTGCCAATACCACAAAAGAGATTCTATCAAAAGAAAGACCTTTGTTCGGCATTTGTATGGGTAGCCAAATCTTAGCGAAGGCTGTTGGGATAAAGACTTACAAGATGCACCACGGGCATCGAGGGTTAAATCACCCGGTAAAGAATCTGGAAACAGGTCTAGGGGAGATCACCTCCCAAAATCATGGATTTGCGGTGGACATGGATTCACTTAACAGTTCCAAAGAAGCAGAATTAACCCACATCGATTTAAATGACAATACAGTAGAAGGCCTTCGCCTAAATGGCAAACCAGCTTTTGCGGTACAGTACCACCCTGAATCATCTCCTGGTCCGCATGACTCTACGTATCTATTTGACGATTTTCTAAACCTAATAAACGAAACGAAATAATGAGTATTATAGAAAGCGTATTTGCAAGGCAAATCATGGATTCGAGGGGTAACCCCACCGTTGAAGTGGAGGTGATTACGGAAGATGGCTACATCGGTCGTGCTGCTGTGCCTTCAGGCGCATCAACGGGAGAACACGAAGCCGTCGAGTTAAGAGACGGAGATAAATCCCGATATATGGGCAAAGGAGTACAGAAGGCAGTTGACAATGTGAACGAAATCATTGCGCCAGAAGTAGAGGGTCTCCTTGCTGTAGAACAAAATTACATTGATCAGTTAATGATCGATTTGGACGGTACACCAAACAAATCCAAGTTAGGGGCAAATGCCATTCTTGGGGTGTCTTTGGCGGTAGCGAAAGCAGGTGCCGATTCATCTCAGCTTCCGTTGTATCGCTACATTGGTGGAGCAAATGCCAAAGTGCTACCGGTTCCGATGATGAACATCATCAATGGTGGGTCGCATTCCGACGCGCCGATTGCTTTTCAAGAGTTCATGGTTCGACCTGTAGGAGCGCCTACATTCACTGAGGCGCTGCGAATGGGAAGTGAAGTATTTCATCATCTAAAAGCTATTATTAAGTCAAAAGGACTTAGCACTGCCGTGGGAGATGAAGGAGGGTTTGCACCCAACTTTGCCGGAGGAACGGAAGAAGCCTTGGAAAGTGTTCTGGCTGCAATAGACAAAGCAGGCTACAAGTCTGGAAGTGACCTAACCATCGCTTTGGATTGTGCATCTTCTGAGTTTTTCGCAGATGGTGTGTACAACTATGCAAAGTTTGAAGGGGACAATGGCGCAAAAAGGTCAAGCGATGAGCAAGCAGAGTATCTGGCCAAGTTGGTCAATGACTATCCTATTGATAGTATAGAGGACGGTTGCGATGAGAATGACTGGGCCGGATGGAAGACATTGACCAGCAAGATTGGAGACAAGTGCCAGCTGGTGGGTGATGACCTTTTGGTTACCAATGTGAAATTCCTTGAAAAAGCGATTGCTGAAAATGCCGCCAATTCGATTCTAATCAAGGTCAATCAGATTGGTACCCTTACAGAGACTTTGGATGCCATTGAAATGGCTCACAAGGCAGGATGGACTGCTGTTGTTTCACATCGCTCTGGTGAAACCGAAGATTCCACTATTGCAGACATTGCGGTAGCAACCAATGCAGGTCAAATCAAAACAGGCTCAATGAGCAGATCTGATCGGATGGCAAAGTACAATCAACTACTCAGAATCGAAGAGGAGCTAGGGGATGTAGCACAGTATCCGACCAAAAAATAACCTTTCTAACCTAAGTTAATTGAGCTGCTTCTCCGAAAGGAAAGCAGCTTTTTTATTTTACTCGAGGACTTTTTCCAAAGACTTACGATAGGCGGACGGGCTCTGCCCGTTGAACTTTTTGAATTTCTCAACGAAGTGAGAGTAGTTGCTGAAGCCACTCTCAAAGCATACTTCCGAGATGCTGATTTGTTTTTCAGCCAATAGTTTAGAGGCATGAACCAATCGATACTCAGTGACAAATTGTGTGAATGTTTTGGTCGTGATCTTCTTGAAGTATCGGCAAAAGGCAGGCTCTGTCATCCCGACCAAATCGCAAATCTCTTGTAAGGAGATAGCATCCTGGAAGTTTTCCTTGATATGATTTAGTACCTTATTCAACCGATCATTGTCCTGAGGCTTTGCGACCATTAGGAATCCGTCTGCATTCAATACCCGGTAGTCTTCAGATAAGGACAGATCCTTCAGTACTTCCAGCAATCCAATCACCTGTCCGAATTTGTCTTTGTCGACCAATGAAATGATCTTCTCACCTACTGAGTCAAGCACGTTTTGCTTGAACGAAAGTCCTTTCTTTGCCCGTTCCAGTAATTTGGCAATCCCCAGCATTTCAGGGACATCAAAAAACTGTTCTCCAAGGAAAGAGGGTAAGAACTGGACAACAGTTTCACTCTCCTTTCCTTCGATTCTTTCCGTAAATCCTTGATGAGGCAGGTTAGAACCAATCAAAACCAATTCTCCATCCTTAAAGTACGAGAGATGGCTGCCGATGTGGCGCTTCCCACTACCTCCTTTTACGTACACGAGTTCGAGTTCAGGATGATAGTGCCAGTAGGGTCGGGTATTTCTTCGGTCTTTTGTGAAGTGTCTGATTAAGACGGAGCCCTCGTGTGGCATCACCACTTTTTCCAGGGGAGGATTTGTGAGTTTGTTTCTGGCGGTTGTATTGAGTTTCACTGGTTGCTTATCTAATAAAATGGAATAATGATGCAAATTTCCTTAACAAAAACCACTTTTATCATCATTAGGTTCAATAAAAGTTAAAAAACCATATAAATATGATAATTACTGAGAGATTTAGATGAATGCGCCTATCTAGGTTTGTATCAACATTAAGACAAGCTAAATAGTTATGAAAAAAGCAATCAAATTATTTGCGGCGGTAACCATGCTTATCGGTGCAAGCTACGTGAATGCAAGTGGACCTACTTTCAACGCAAGGGTTCTTGCTGGAAAGAAGTTTCGAGTGGAAGTAAAGGATGTCAAGGGTTCTTCAATCATATATGTGGAGAATGAAAAAGGACAGATTCTTTATCGAAATCGATCTAAGGAAGCGCTTTTGAGGGTAACCTTTGATCTATCAACATTGTCAGAAGGCGATTACAAAGTGGTGGTCAAAGACGAGGCAAAGATTCAAACATTACCTGTGGTATTGGCGACTGAAGGATTGGAGCTGAAAAATGACGAGCTTGAAAAAACGTTCTTCCCAGTTGTCCAAAAAGAGGACGATAAGGTGTTTGTAAAGCTATTATCTGACGAGTCCAACGATCTTGAAATCAATATACGATCAGTTGGCGGTAAGTTGATGGCACAAGACAAAGTAGAGGGCAGATTGGGGCTGATTGGGAAAAGATACCAATTCAGTCCGGGAACCTACTCAGTGACCGTCAAGAGCGATGAGTTCCACAACACCACGTATGTCGATATAAAATAAGTAAGAATTCATATATAGGTAAAGTAGTAAAGGCTCTGGCATTCGTCAGGGCTTTTTGCATTTAAGGACCTCAGGAACGAATAATTGGGAAAGCCCGCTGATTCGTCGATAGTGTCTGTAGGCCATCTTGGCTATTCTATTGCTAGAATGAGCTAACCTTACAAACGTGGCAGCAAAATCCGCCAATACCCACCACTACATCGAAAAACCTATTAAATCCCTCCTTTTTCACTGTCGAAAAACGGGCAGAAGAAACCTGGAAAATACGCGGCTTTGGTAGTTCAAAACCTCTGATAAAGTTGCTCACAAAGAATACCTGCTGTTCAAGAAAAAAATTCTTGGGATTGAGTTGCTATAGCCTAAATTCTAGTATCAAAATTCCTGTTTCCTATCCAGCAGGAAAGAACGTTTGACAAACCACTGCATACAGTACTCCAACTATGAAAAAATTTACATACAACTTAGGCTCAAAAATCGGTGAAAGAATGCTCATTGCTGTTTTTGCAGCCATGACACTCATAAGTTGCGATAGTTCAAATGAAGGATACCAGTGGTTACTGTCGCAACAAGGATCATCGACGATTGATTTTCAGCCATCCACTGAGCTCTTGGAAGGTCGGTTTACGCTCGATATATCCAATCAAAGAGGCTCTGAAGATTTTATCTTTAGCGAATCTACTTCGATTGATGTTTTCACCATCGTTTTGAATGCAGACCTACCAGATTCGGGCTCTCTGGCCCAGATTCGAGAGATGTCTGGGGATCAAAGTGGCCGAGTCATCTTCGAGGCCAAAGAAAGTGACACCGGGAATTTGGAAGGCATCTATCAGATCAACACCAATACCAATGAACTAAAGGTGGGGTTCACCTTTAATAATCGTACTAAATACTTTGATGTGGATGTGACAAATATTACCAAGGTCAATGCGTCAATTTATTTGAATACAACACTTACAGAAGCGGATACATTCTTGCTTTCTTCGGAAGTTGTAGGACCGTCCATTAGTTACGCTTCAAATCTTGACTTTGAGGTAGATGATTTTGGTGAAGTAGTAGGGAGTTTTGATCCTACGGAGCAAGGTAATTTAAGAGCCTTCACCTTCAGTGTTGACGGGAAACGCTTGTTCATTACAGGAAGTGGTCGCCGGGTAGATCAATACGATCTGACCACGCCTTTTGATGTAACCTCTGGTGTGGTTTACGCAAATACACTCCTGGACCTTTCTCAGCAGCAGTTCAATACGGCGCCTTATGACCTTACCTTCTCGCCTGATGGTTACACTTTCTATGTTTTGGAGCTGAGTTGGCGTAAACTCTATCAGTACGATCTTTCCATTCCCTTCGACTTTTCCGGTCAGAATACGCTGGTGGGAGAGTATGACTTTACCGACGAAGGAATCATATTCACGGGCGTGAACTTCAATCCGACGGGTACTACAATGATTGCCTCCAGCGCCGATAAGAAAAGAGTTTTTCAATATGCGCTAGCCACACCCTGGGATGTGACCCAAGGTGTTACGTTGGAGGGATCGGTGAGTTTTGAAGCCCAGATCAGTACTTCAGAGGACGTGTCGTTCAATAGCTCAGGCACCAAACTCTTTATTGCCGATCGAAGGGATTTTCAGATCTTTCAGTATAATTTGAATGAGCCCTGGAACGTTCTAGCGGGCATCAACTTTAATGGAGGCGTTTTTGATCTGGAACAATACACCACCGATATCATGTTTGATCCGACACAAAGCAAGCTCTTTTCGATTGGCAACGAGCTCTTTCAGTATCAATTAAGTGTCGCTGATTTCAAGGAGACAACGGCTAACGATGGTGCAGTGGAAGGAGAGTTGGTGATCACAATTGTGGGAGATTCATTTTTGAAGACCGGAGGCACTGCAGTCTTTGGTGAAGACTATACAGTGAGTCCGGTACCCAGTGGATTGAACCCGGTACTTTCCATCGCCAATGATGGTTCTACTGCTACGCTCACGTTCACGGGAAAAGCCGTAAATAACCTTGATTCAGATGACGTGGACAATCTCATTTTTACCTTTGAGAGTAGCATCGTTGCTTCGAGAAATGCTTCTTCGATTACCAATGCCAAAGATGCCTCAAGTAACATTGGTATCGACTTTTTAGCTTGTAGAGCTACCATAACTGCTCCAGAAACTCTTACTACTGCGGTAGATTTAGGTAGTTGCACGGCGAGCAACGTTGACTTAGGAGTTCCACTCATTTCAGAGAACTGTACCGGTCAAGTTGTGACCAATGATGCTCCCGACGCCTTTGATATTGGCACTACTGTGGTTACCTGGACGGTAACAGATGGCGCAGGAAATACGGCAAATGACACGCAGGAGGTGATTGTGCAAGACACGCAAGTTCCAACAATTGCTGCACCACCCATGGTCACCGTACAGGTTGATGCAGGAAGTTGTGAGGCTACCTTGGTGGACCTGGGCACACCAGTGACCAGTGATAATTGTGGTGGAGAAGTCGCATCCAATGATGCGCCTTCATCCTTTCCATTAGGAAGTACATTGGTGACCTGGACCGCTTTTGACGAGGCAGGGAACAGTGCTATCGCGGTGCAAGAAGTTGTTGTGGAGGATAGCGAGGTACCCACCATTGTCCCACCAGCAGACATTACCCTAAGTACAGACTTGGGTAGTTGTGAAGCTGCCAATGTATCGCTCGGAAATGCAACCACTAGTGACAATTGCGGCGTTGGTTCGGTTACGAATGATGCACCTGCAAGTTTTACCGTCGGCACGACCCAAGTAACCTGGACGGTGGTAGATGCAGCAGGAAATACCGCAGCTGCAACACAAAATGTCACCATACAGGACACACAGGTGCCTGAAGTGACCTGTCAGGACCTAACGGTTACACTAGATGCGTTTGGATTTGCTAGCATAACGCCCGAAGCTATCAGCCTTAGCACTTCAGATAATTGCAGCGTCCTTGACGTAGCGTTAGATCGAACGGACTTTACGTGTGCGGACATCGGATCGCATCTTGTTCAATTAACGGTCACAGACGTTCATGGAAACGCAGCAGTTTGCGAAGCTACCGTCACGGTCATTGGATCCGATTCAGATGGGGACGGAATTTGCGACGACCTCGACAATTGCCCGACAGCATTCAACCCTGATCAGCTTGACGGAGATGGAGATGGGTTTGGAGCTGCCTGTGATGTGGACGATACCAATCCATTTATCAATCCCAACAACGCAGCGCCGATTGCAAACGCAGGTGCTGACCTAAGTGGTGTGGAAGATGAAGAGGTGCTCATAGACGGAAGCGCATCTTCAGATCCCGATGCAAATCCCCTTACCTACAACTGGCAAATCGTTACGTATCCGACCGGTAGTACAGCTACCCTTTCCAGTCCCACGGAAGCGACTACTTTGTTTACTCCAGATATAGAAGGAACGTACGTCATTCAATTGATCGTCAATGATGGCTTAGTAGATAGTGAACCGGATCTTGTTACCCTGACGATTGAGTCAGGTCAGTTAACTATTGATGATCTATCCGATATCATTGATGATTTGCTGAGCTCAGGCTCCATTAACGATTTTCAGGCATTAATATTCAGAACACTTTTAGATCGGGCAGATGCTCTTTTAGCTCAGGGTTCCGAGAATCGTGCAATTGTGAGACTTAGAGTTGTTCGAGCTTTTGCAAATTTCCTGAGGAGAAGAGGTGTTCTTTCCTCCGAAGAACGGAATAAATTGGTGGGGGCAGTAAACGAGATGATTTCAGGGATACGTAGTGGTAATGCTGGGGGAAGGTTTGAAGAAGGATCCGATCTGGAAGATGGCATTGAGAATCTGGAGCGAGTACCTTTTGAACAAGTAAGCATATATCCAAACCCGTTTGATAAAGTTGTTGAAGTCGAATATTTCAGTCTGGCCAATGGAGTGAATGTGACTGTCAAGGTTTTTGACTTAAGCGGAAACGAGATTTATTACACGTCAAACAATGACATGCAGGAGCTTAGTTTCAACAGGTGGCAAGTCGAATTAGATAACGATCTTCCACAAGGAATCTATCTCATGATTGTCGACGACGGGACCACTGAATTCCTGCACAGATTGATTAAAAAGTAAAGCTTACGATACGTCATATGCGGTAGCGTTTCTGATTTGAGACAGGTTGACGACAATCAGCCGTGGATTAGTTTTGGATGGGACTTATTTCCTATATCTTTCTGATACATAATCATTCAACTACTCTACATGTCAAAAAAACAAACCTGGAAGAAAGTCCTCGACGACCCTTCCAAGCTCAAGGACGAGCGGGTTATGACCGTTACCGCTGGTCACAAAAGCTTCTGTCTTACCCATCACGAGGGAAAATTTGGATGTCTGGACAACAAATGTCCTCATCAGGGAGGTCCGCTAGGGGAAGGATCCATTGAAAACGGTTTACTAAGATGCCCATGGCATGGATGGGATTACGATCCCATCACAGGGAAAGCACCAGGCTTTGATGACGGTGTAGAGAGCTTTCCCATTGAAATACGCGACGATGGCATTTATGTGCAAATCGAAGAAGAGGAAATACCCCCTCGCACCATCTCCGATGTGATGATTGAGACGATGGTAAACAATGGCGTAACGGATGCATTTGGTATGGTTGGCCATTCAAACCTCGGAGTGGCAGATGCAATGCGAAAACAGGAAGAAGCGGGCAAGCTCACATTCATAGGCATTCGTCATGAGGGAGCCGGGGCATTTGCGGCCTCTGCATATGGTAAGATTACCGGGAAACCAGCTGCGTGTTTCGGTATTGCTGGACCAGGGGCCACCAATATGTATACGGGAATGTGGGATGCCAAGAACGACAGAGCGCCCTTGTTAGCACTTTCCGGACAGGTGCAAACACAGGTGGTAGGTACAGGGGCTTTTCAGGAAGTAGATCTGATAGCTGCGTTTGAATCAGTGGCTTCGTTCAATCATCGGGTACAATCTGACAGCAAACATGCGGAATTGATGAATTTGGCTATCAAGCATGCCGTGGTGAACCGAGAAGTTTCTCATTTAACTTTTCCGGATGATGTACAAGTGATTGAAGCGGAAGGTAAGAACGCTTCGGATCTTTCTCAACGGGTCGCGGATTATCATATCCATCCCTCACCTGAGGTAGTTGACCAAGCCATCGAGAAGTTAGTGGCCTCAAAGAAGCCTACCATCATTGTGGGGCATGGCGCCCGTTTTGAAATGGATGCGATCACGGATTTGGCGGAAGTTCTCCATGCACCGGTTTTAACCACCTTCAAGGGGAAAGGCTTAATCGCTGATAACCATCCTCTAGGTTGTGGTGTCTTAGGCCGGAGCGGAACACCTATTGCTTCTTACTTTATGAACGAGGCCGACCTTTTGATTGTATTTGGTGCTTCCTTCTCGAACCATACGGGTATTACACCAAAAATTCCTACGATTCAGGTCGATTTCGATCGATTGGCATTGGCAAAGTTCCACAAGATTGACGTCCCGGTCTGGGGTGAATTAGGCGAGACAGCGAGACTCCTAAAAGAGCGACTAGGTGCGGAGCAAACAGCATTTGAAGATCGTAGACCGGCAATTGCCGAACGCTGGGATATATGGAAAGCAGAGAAAGCGAAGCGATTGCAAGAAGACTTTGGCAAAGGGGTCAGTTCAGTGGCAGTCTTTGAAGCCATGAACAAACACATCCCTGCAGATGCGGCCATTGCAGTGGACGTAGGAAACAATACCTATAGTTTCGGTCGTTATTTCGAATGTCAAGCGCAGTCAATCGTGATGTCTGGTTACCTTGGATCCATTGGGTTTGGGTATCCGGCCGCCATTGGTTTATGGGCAGCAGTTGGCGATTCGAGACCCATTGTAGCCGTGACTGGTGATGGGGGTTTTGGTCAATATCCCATGGAGGTTGCCACTGCAGTAAAGTATGGTATGCCGATCAAGCACATTTTATTGAATAATCATGAGCTGGGCAAAATTTCCAAAGAGCAGCGAGCTGTCGAATTTGACGTATGGAAAACCAACTTGCACAATCCGAATTTTGCGGACTTTGTGTCTAGCTGTGGTGCGTTAGGTATTCGGGTTGAAAAAAAGGAAGACCTTGATGCAGCCTTCGAACGATTGATGGCGCATGATGGACCTGGCACCATTGAAATCATGACTGATGCATTGCTGATCTAGTCATGAGCATGTTCCAATCCTTCATCATCCTGTTAAGCCTTGCAAGCCTATTCAGTTATCTAAATCACAAATTTCTAAAGCTCCCAAGTACCATTGGGCTTACGTTGCTAGCAATTGTCATGGCACTTCCCTTGGGAATGCTACAGGTATTTGATAGTCTGTTGTTTCACGAGGTATGTTCACTGGTGACAACACTGGATTTCAAGACGCTACTATTTGATGTAATGCTCAGCTTGTTACTGTTTGCAGGTGCCTTGCATCTTCAAGTGAGAGATTTGTCAATGGAACGCAAATCCATCCTTTCATTTGCGACCCTAGGCGTGATTATTTCTACTGCATTGATCGGGGTGATGATTTTTGGCTTGAGCAAGATTTTGGGAATGGACCTGCCGTTGGGATATGCACTCATTTTCGGTGCGTTGATTTCACCGACAGACCCTATTGCTGCATTGGCAATTTTGAAGGAATTGGGTGTAAAAAAATCGTTGGAAAGCAAAATCGCAGGCGAGTCCCTTTTCAACGACGGTGTGGGAGTCGTTGTTTTTGTGGCCTTAATTGATATTTTCACGATGGGTGAAGAGGGTGTAGGCTTCGCCGAGGTAGCAGGCATTTTTGCAGAAGAGGCTCTCGGAGGCACGGTGGTGGGCGTACTGCTTGGATTGGTAGGCTTTCAATTATTGAAGTCAGTAGCTGACGACCCGAAAATCGATATTATGCTCACACTGGTAATCGCCTTAGGTGGGTACGCACTGTGCTCATTCATTGGTGTATCCGGTCCTTTGGCAATGGTTTTTGCTGCTTTGATCATTGGGGAGAAAATGAGGGCAAGCCCAGCCTTTAGCATGGAGGGGAAGAAAGAAATGAATGTTTTCTGGGAAGTATTGGATGAGATATTGAATGCTGTGCTCTTTGTGCTTATTGGACTGGAAGTGCTGATTTTATCCTTTGAATGGAATTTTGCCTTGATAAGTTTAATGGCCATTCCGCTGGTCTTGCTTGCACGCCTCATCACGGTCTTTGGCTTATCTAAACTCTTTCCTGATCCTCACGATGACAATCCTTCTGCCACGATCAAGCTGTTAACTTGGGGAGGACTTCGAGGGGCCATTTCGGTAGCTTTGGCACTTTCACTGGACCCTTCTCCATACCGGGAGTTTGTGATTTTTGTGACCTACGTTGTGGTGGTGTTTTCCATTCTCGTCCAGGGGCTCACGATTGGCGGTGTTGCAAGAAAATTAAAAGTAGTGGCAAAATGAGATTCATCTGCGTACTACTTACTCTTTTTCCCATGGTACTTTGTGCTCAGATGAAAGAACGAGGGGTTGGTCCCGGTGCCAGTCTGGTGGTGGGAGAGGAGGAAGTTGGTCTGAATCTAAGATTTCACTACTTCCCAAGCCATAAAATGTGTTTTGGATTGGAGACCAACATTTTTCCACAAGAAGGAGAGGACCTTTCAGAAGGATTGGAGCTTACCTTAAATGGTCACTACATTTTCGAGTTTTCCGAACATTGGGGAGTATATCCTATAGGAGGTTTAGGGTGGAAGAAGCATCACGATGAATCGGGATTTAGAGCTTTAATGGGGGGTGGATTTCATGGATCCTATGGAAGGTTGGCTCCCTATATTGAATATATTTATGGTGCTGGATTTGAATCCGAAGGGATTTTTATCGTTGGTACCTTTTTTACCATACCTTTTAACAAAGAAGAATGATACCCTACACTGACCTACAAAAACCCGTCAAGATTGCTGAGCTGAATGAGGTTAAAGAGAAAGAACCTACCCACGCACAGGTACTTGGGACGGACCTTGTCATTATCAAGTTTGGAGCCGAAGCCTCTGTCCTATATGGGAGGTGTCTTCATCGGGGAGCACTTTTGTCCGATGGGTACGTGGATGGCAAGAATTTAATTTGCGGTGTTCACTACTGGGATTATCGCTACGAAACCGGAGTGAGTGAGTATGCGCCCGATGAGCGGCTCAGAAAGTTTAAACATGCCATCAAGGAGGGTATTTTGTATGTCGACAAGGCTGAGATTGAGGAGTTTGAGGATAAAGAGATCCCACCGCGCTTCAATGAAGACGAATACCTGGGAAAATACCAGGACACCCACCCGGAAGCACCAGAACCGTACAACAGATACATTCAGTCGTTGGCCAAGGACGGCCTTTCTCAGGTTGGTCACCACGGACAGACCACTGCGATGGGTGTGGAGCGAGATCTCCTGCCAAAATGGAACGATATTCAGTTTCTTCCAGCTCAACTGAGTAGAAAACCGCTATTGGATGAAGACGCTGTGGACATGGCCGTAACCATAGGCCCAAATGCCAAAAGACCATTGAAGTTGGACATCCCGCTTTTTGTTTCCGATATGTCATTTGGGGCGCTTTCCAGGGAAGCAAAAATCGCCCTTTCAAAGGGTGCTGACATGGCCGGAACAGGTATTTGCTCCGGGGAAGGTGGAATGTTGGAAGATGAACAAAAAGAAAATTCAAGATATCTATATGAGTTAGCATCTGGGAAGTTTGGTTTTGAATGGAGCAAGTTGAAGAAGGTGCAGGCCTTTCATTTCAAAGGAGGTCAAGGAGCAAAGACGGGAACCGGTGGACACCTTCCAGGTCATAAAGTGGTGGGAGAAATTGCGCAAGTGCGTGGTTTAGCAGAAGGCCAGTCGGCCATTAGCCCTGCTACCTTCACAGACCTGAGAACAGCACAGGAGTTTGCAGCCTTCGGCGATACCGTACGGGATGAAACAGGGGGTATTCCTGTAGGATTTAAGATTGCCGCATCCAGAATTGAAGAAGACATTGATTTTGCCCTGGAAGCCGGAGTAGATTACCTCATCTTAGATGGAAGAGGAGGTGGAACAGGTGCCGCACCGATCGTATTGCGAAATCATATCAACGTTCCGACGATTCCAGCCTTGGCTCGAGCGAGAAAACACCTGGATAAAGTCGGTGCTCAGGGAGTGAGTTTGGTGATTACGGGAGGCTTACGGGTACCCTCAGATTTTGCAAAAGCAATGGCCATGGGGGCTGACGCGATTGCCGTCTCGAATTCAGCGTTACAAGCAATTGGTTGTCTCGGCATGAGGGCCTGCCACACGGATAATTGTCCTGTGGGAATCGCAACGCAGAAAGAAAATCTGAGATCCCGACTGCTCATAGATAAATCGGCAGAGCGCCTTTCCAATTTCTTTCATGCTTCAGCTGATTTGATGCGTGTTATTTGCCGTTCCCTGGGCTATGATTCTGTAACGA
>CAZQJU010000107.1:8604-13575 GCA_964593185.1 uncultured Roseivirgaceae bacterium | reverse complement strand
GGAATTCCTCTTAAAAAAGTGAGGGAACTTTTTTTATATAAAAAAAAATAGAAATAATATGATTTAATTACTTTTTGTATTTGTATATTTATGTTAATAATTAAAAAAGTTCAATTTAAATATCTCACCATGGGTTTGTTCAGTTTTAAGAAAAGCGATAATTCAGTCAAGTTAGCCAAGTCGGAAACAGGTGACTGGATGGTCAAAAGAGGATATAGCATTTTGTATATAGGCACGAAGGAGAAATGCGAAACCTTTATGCGAACATCTCAACTAGCGTAAAAAAGTCTTCCTAATCGAAAGGACCATTGCTGAGAGGCGATGGTTTTTTTATGCCCGCTCGACAGATAGATAAGAACCCTCGCTCTTTATATTTGCAGGCTATGTCTGAAGGGATCACTACAACCAACTTTACATTTAAAAATCAAACTGAAAAGTACACAGGCAAGGTTCGAGAGGTGTATCACTTCGAGGACAAAGTTGCCATGATTGCGACGGACCGAATTTCGGCCTTCGATGTGGTACTTCCTAAACCAATCCCGTTCAAGGGACAGGTGCTAAATCAACTTGCATCAAGGTTTTTGGAAATGACGAAGGACATCGTACCTAATTGGGTTGAAGCCACGCCGCATCCCAACGTTACATTTGGTAAAAAATGTGAACCATTCAAGATTGAGATGGTCATTCGGGGATATTTGACTGGTCATGCCTGGAGAGAATATCGGGATGGGAAGAGGATTTTGTGTGGTAATCCCATGCCTGAAGGGATGAAAGAGCATGCAAAGTTTCCTTCCCCCATCATTACTCCCACCACCAAAGCAGAAGAAGGGCATGATGAGGATATTGCTAAGGAGGAAATCCTGGCACAGGGAATTGTATCTTCCAAAGATTATTCCCTACTGGAAAAATACACGTATGCGCTTTTCGAACGAGGCACACAGATTGCTGCTGAACGTGGACTGATTCTCGTTGACACCAAGTATGAATTTGGAAAATACGAGGGTGAGATCTACCTAATTGACGAAGTGCACACACCGGATTCTTCAAGGTATTTCTATGCTGAACCCTATCAGGAATTACTGGATAGCAATCAGCAGCAAAAACAGCTATCAAAAGAGTTTGTACGGCAGTGGTTGATTTCAGAAGGATTTCAAGGGAAAGAGGGGCAGGAAATTCCAACTATGCCAGACGATCGTATAGAGCAAATCTCCGAACGATACATCGAGCTGTATGAGAACATCTCAGGTGAAAAGTTTGTTAAAGACCCATACTCAAATAAATTAGCCGAAATAAAAGAACGCATAGCCCAATTAACCGAATAGAAATATGGATTTCAAATTAGATAAGTACGAAAAGTATTCCATCGCCTCCATAGGTGATGAAAAAGTTGATTCTTCCCTTTCCCCTGAACTTAAGTCTGAGTTCATGAATATCGCTCAAGATGGTGTTGCGAGTGTAATCGTGGACATGGGAGCTGTGAAGTATGTAGATTCAAGTGGACTAAGCGCACTTTTGGTGGGTAACCGCACCTTTGCCGAATCCGGGGTCTTCGTCCTTTTTAATGTGACGGACCACGTCATGAAGTTGATCAATATTAGTCAGCTGGACAAGGTGATGACCATTGTTGCTACACAGGAAGAAGCGGCAGATGTGGTGCTTATGTCTGAAATCCAAAAAGGAGGAGCCTGAGCATAACCATTGAGTTTTGAGCTTCTCATATTGGGGTCGAATGCTGCGGCTTTTGCCCACCGACGTCACCATACGTCACAGCTACTTAAGATCCAAAATCATCACTTTTTGATTGATTGTGGAGAAGGCACACAGCTTTTACTGAAAAAGCACCAAATCAAGCTATCCAGAATTGATCACGTTTTCATTTCTCACCTTCATGGAGATCATTACTTTGGGTTAATCGGACTATTGTCCACGATGCATCTATTTGGAAGGAAAAAGGACTTGCTACTGGTAGGACCTCCGGGACTTGCCGAAATCATTGGTTTACAGCTTCGATATTCAGAAACATCACTGGCCTTTCGTATTGATTTTAGAGAATTCCAACCCAATCGATCGGAGGTGATTTACGATCATGCCAACTACGATGTGACCACCATTCCGATGGACCATCGCGTGCCGTGCGCAGGCTACTTGTTCCGAGAGAAGCCCAAACAACGACGAATTAATAGAAACGTACTTCCCGAGTTTGAGCTTTCTAAGCTCGAGATTCTTGCATTGAAGGCAGGTGAGGACATTCTAAATGAAGATGGTTCAATGAAGCATGAAAACAGAATTTTGACCCAAGATCCACACCCTTCATATAGCTATGCTTTCTGCTCAGATACCAAGGTGAAGCCATCCTTGAAGTCACTTGTAGAAGGTGTGGACATGATGTATCACGAAGCCACGTTCGCAGATGACATGAAAGACCGAGCTGAAAGTACTTATCACACGACTGCAGCCCAAGCTGCCCAGTTTGCCAAAGATGCCGGGGTGAAAAAGTTACTGCTTGGGCATTTTTCGGCACGTTATAAGGAGTTAGACCCCATCTTGACGGAAGCAAGATCAGTTTTCCAGCAGGCCGAACTTGCTATAGAAGGAACTAAATTCACTCCATGACGAAGAAACAATCTTTATTTATTATTCTGGCAGCAATATTTCTAACCAATGCCATCCTTGCAGAGCTCATAGGCGTCAAAATATTTTCGCTTGAGCAGACCTTGGGATTTGAGCCAGCCAACATTTCCATTTTAGGTTATGTACTGGATTTCAATCTTACTGCCGGTGTGATGATTTGGCCTGTTGTTTTTATCACTACTGACATCATCAACGAGTACTTCGGAAAAAAGGGAGTCCGCAAAATAAGTTTTATCGCTGTTGGCTGCATTTCGTATGCGTTTTTAATGATTTTCTTAGTTACAAAGCTTGATCCTGCCACATTTTGGTTACAGGTAAACGGCAGTGATGACGAAGGAAATCCTTTCAACGTAAATTTTGCGTTCAATAAAATCTATACCCAAGGTCTCGGTATCATCGTTGGTTCCATCGTGGCTTTTCTTATAGGTCAGTTACTGGATGTCGTGGTTTTTCAGCGGCTTCGAAAGTTTACAGGAGAGAAAATGATATGGCTTAGGGCCACCGGGTCCACGCTGGTTTCTCAGCTCATCGATAGCTTCGTGGTTTTAGCACTGGCATTTTATGTCTTAGCGCCCGACAATGCTCGATGGGAATTTAGTCAGGTAATCTCTGTCGGGACTATTAACTACATCTACAAGTTCATCGTTGCAATTGCATTGACGCCACTCATCTACCTTGGCCATTTCTTGATTGATCGATTCTTGGGTGATGAGGCAGACCTTATCAAAGAGGAGGCTGCGCAAAGTCAGTTCTGATCTATTAAATATTCTATTATTTCTCGATTTAATACCATTCGTAGAATAATCTTCTTGTTCCATCGATAGTCTTTATACCCAGAGAAGGTTATCCGTTTAACTTTTCAACCATGCGAAATACCCTAACCGTTCTCTTTTTACTTTTTTCCCTTTCCCTGATGGGTCAGTCATTGGATCTGACCGGCACATGGGTTGGTAGTTCGTCCTTTCTAAACAGAAACTACGAGCTTGAGTATGAAATCACACAGCAAGGCAAGAAGGTTGTCGCCATTGTTTTGTCTCGCAGTAATAAGGATTCCGTAAAAGCCCGCTTAGAAGGGTTTATTAAGGGAAACCAATTGGAACTTGAGGCAAAGTCCTTGATTTTCAAGACAGGTCTGGCGTGCATGGCAGATGCCACTCTAAAGTATACTTTAACAGGAAATCAAAAAACACTTGTAGGAAGGTGGAAGGGAACTGCAAAATTTAATACCTGTCCCTACTTGGCATCAGGCTCGGTTATGCTGCTGAAAGAACAGTCAATTGATTCAGAAAATCCAACGATCGACCGGGTGGCCACAGCAGGCAACAGCAGCGAAGAGGAAAGCGTAGAAAGAAACGAGGGAGTGGCATTGATACGAGAGGAAGACAATGTGGGCCAGGCACTGGTACGCGAACTAAGTAATCGAAAATACTATGCACTCATTGTAGGTGTCAATCATTACAGAGATGACGACATTCAAGATTTGGACAATCCGATCAATGATGCAAAAAATTTAGCAGGTGTGTTAGTAGATCACTATTCTTTTAACCAAGAAGAAGTGAGTGTATTGCAAAATCCATCCAGAGAGGATATCATCGACGCACTAGATGAGCTTTCCGTCACGGTTACTGAAAAAGACAATTTATTGATCTTTTTTGCAGGACACGGGATTTGGAATGCTCAGTTAAACCAGGGATACTGGTTGCCGAGTGATGCCTCTCTGGATTCTAAATCAAAATGGCTATCAAATAGTACACTTCGGGACTATGTGGGTGGAATCAGATCTAAACATACGCTATTGATTTCAGATGCCTGTTTTAGCGGAGGAATTTTGAAGGAACGGGCTGTATTTGACAATAGCCGAGCCATACTTGAGGTGTATAAGTTGCCCAGTAGAAAAGCGATGACCAGTGGTACCCTGAAGACAGTTCCGGACAAGAGTGTTTTTATTCAATACTTGCTGAAGAATCTGATTAATAACCAGGAGCCTTTACTTTCTGCAGATCATTTGTTTCGAAATTTCAAGACCGCCGTAATCAACAACAGTCCAAATGGTCAGGTACCACAGTATGGGCCGATTTCGCAAGCTGGGGATGAAGGCGGTGATTTTATCTTTTTACGTAAACAGTAAAAGGAGATTAGAAAAGGGCGCTGATTCCTACGGTAACAAGTAAGCACATGATGCTCACCATATAGTTGACCGTTATTCCTGTCGTCATACAGTCTTTTAGGGTTGTCGATTTTCCAGTGACGCTTAGGTAACACCACTTGATGATGGCTGCAGGAAGAGATTCGGTATTCTGCTAATACGACTAGGAATAATTCTACAAGTAATGGCATAGG
>CAZQJU010000107.1:0-8504 GCA_964593185.1 uncultured Roseivirgaceae bacterium | reverse complement strand
TCATCTTTAAAGCTGATGTACATATCACCTCGCCCAAAACCTTCTGCTCTTCTTGAGCAAAAAATCAAATAGGCTTCTTCCGGGTCAACAAAGACATCCGCTTCGTATGCCGCTGTATTGATTTCATCGGGTAGTCGAACGGCCTTTTGGAATTCACCATCTACGAAAGGTGCATAGTAGATATCCTGGTTAGATTGCTTTGTATCACCCTCGGCATTGACATTGGAAGCAAAGTACATGGTCCCATCTGTCGTGAAGGAAATGTAATACTCATTGTCTGATGAGTTAATGTTAGTTCCAGCATTGATGGGCTCCGACCAGCCGGACGATTGGCGTTCCACATACCAGATATCGTGATCTTCTTTTGCATCCGTTCCCTCCATATTTCTTTTGGAGATAAAGTACAGCCGACTTTCATCTGGCGAAAGAAATGGATCATTGAAGCCATACTTGTCGTGAGAAAGAATGGTTTCTGGCTGACTCCAAACACCCTCTATGAGTTTGGAATAGCGCACAATCGGTTTATTACCTAAAGCGACCGCATAGAAGAACTCTGTGCCATCTTTGCTGAAAACTGACCCAAACTCATACTGCTCAATGGAAATGAAGTTGGGGGCAAAGACCGCGCGGTTCAGTCCCGGGGGTTGTTGCCCCATGTAAGGCCCTTTCATTGTGAGGGCTTGAATTTTGGATTCGTCGGCACCTTGCTCACGTAACCACGTTGCGATTTCGTCCGCACCAATTCTTGCGGCGATCACCAACGGAGTACTTCCCCAGGCATTTGTCACCTCAAGTTCCACCCCCAAATTGACCAGTTTCTTGACATAGGAAAGTCGTTGATCCAGGATCGCACGTTCAAGTAGTTGGGCCCCTTCTTTGGCTATCCAGGATTGATCTGCCTGGAGCTCAATGAGTTGGTCAAATAAGGTATCTCGATCAAACTGGACAGCGACATAAAGTGCGGTGTTTCCTTCCCGATCTTCCCAATTGATATCAATTCCAAGCGCTACAAGATGTGCAAACACTTCGTGCTGATTGCAGCCAACCGCCCAATGTAGTAAGGATCTTCCCTGATCGTCTTGGGCATGGAGGTCCGTACTTTGCAGTAGGCTGTCCAGTCGATCAATCTTTCCCTGGCAGGCGGTTCGGTGAATGTCTTGGGAATGGCATAGAAAAACATAGAGCACGAGTAACGAGCAGGTTAAGTGTCGAATTTGCATAGGATAAATACGATTGCAAGATTGAATTGTTAAGTTAGCTACTTCATTTCTGAGGGTGCCTATATGACTAAAATCAAAAGGAAAGGAGATCATTTGGAGGATGATCAACGTAGGAAGTTTATTGAGGAGCTTATCCACTATTTTGAAGTAGAGCGAGATGAGCGGATAGGGACCATAGCCGCTCAGGAATTGTTAAATTTTTTTCTGGAGAACGTGGGTGCTGAACTATACAATAAGGGAATCGCGGACGCTAAGAGTACACTGAAAGCCAAATTCGAAGATCTTCAGTACGATCTTGACGATCTACTTGATACCTAAGAAGGATGCGTTAATCCAATCCTCCTGTTGTACCTGCAACCATCGGTAATGCCAATAAGATCTGATCAATCGAGATTACCAATAGCGATAAACCTGGTGCGTTCCAAAATCCAAAAGGGCTGTTTCGCCGTCGTACGTTGCTCCAAGATTCAGCGCTAATTTCTTTGAAGGCTCGTTCGAAACATCGATGTAGCTCACCAAGGTGGACAGTTTTGCAGTCTTCTCCGCATACTCTTTGACCGCCTTTCCTGCTTCCGTCCCATAACCCATTCCATGAAACTGTGGCAACAGCCAATAGCCGAGTTCAGGCTCAGGCCATGGGTCAGAATCCCAGAGACCAACGGAACCAACGAGAAGATCAGACTGCTTTTCAACAACGGCTAGGTACGAAAAACCATGCAAGGCAAAATGTCCAATGTACGAGGTCATCAAGCGATAAGCCTCCTCTTCCGACTTTACACCACCGACAAAATGTGCGCTTTTTGGGTTGGAAAAGAAAGATGCAAAGGCTTCAAAGTCCGACTTTCTCCACTGCCTAAAGATCAGGCGTTCGGTTTCTAATCCATTCATAACATACTTGTTTGCAACAATCCACACCAAAGATACTTCCGCACCTAGAAACCAATTGTCAGCTGTAGGCTTGATTGCGGTTCTTCCTTGCGTTTGAAATTTGAAATTCCAACACCAATGAGGCGGATGCCTTCTTCTCTAAGCAGCGCTTCGTTCATCAGAAGAAGCGCATTTGCGATATACGCTTCACGATCTTGGATTTCACTTTCGTATGTTTGACTTCGTGTGATTTGCTGGAAATCTCCATATTTAATCTTTAAGGTCATGGTGTACCCTCTTTCTTCTATTCGCTGGTATCTGTCGAACGAAAGCTGCGCTATTCTTTGAATTTCCTGTTGCACTTCCTCAAGCTCGTACAGATTCTGTTCAAAGGTTCGCTCAGCGCTTACGGATTTGGTGTCACGGGAGGCCTGAACCTGACGATGGTCTATCGCTCTAGAGATATTGTAGTAGTACTTTCCGGATTTTCCGTAACGTAAAATCAGGTCTTCGAGTGACTTGCTGCGAAGCTCTTTCCCTGTAAATATCCCAGCTTTCACCATTTTCTCGGCCGTGACCTTCCCAATACCAAAGAACTTGTGTACCGGAAGTTTGGCTACGAAGGTCTCTGCTTCTTCCGGTAAAATGACATAGAGCCCATCTGGTTTATCCATATCAGAGGCTGTTTTTGCCAGGAATTTATTGTAGGATATGCCTGCTGATGCGATGAGACCGGTTCGCTCTTTGATCTTCGCCTTGATCTCTTTTGCGATCAATGTGGCCGAGTTTGGGCCAATTTTATTCTCGGTAACATCCAGGTACGCTTCATCTAACGATAGCGGTTCTACGAGGTCGGTATATTCGTAAAAGACCTCTCGGATTTGTTTTGATAGTTCTTTGTACCGTGAGAATCGATGTTTCACAAAAATGAGCTCAGGACAGAGTTTTGCTGCCTTCACGGAAGGCATTGCAGAACGTACGCCAAATTTTCGAGCTTCGTAGCTTGCAGCTGCTACTACACCGCGTTCGGAGTTGCCACCTACCGCGACAGGTTTCCCTCGCAACTCGGGGAAGTCCAACTGTTCTACGGAGGCAAAAAAGGCGTCCATGTCAATATGAATGATTTTACGATGACTCAACGGCTTTCTGTTTCGAAGTGAAAAGTAGTAACTTCCATCTTGTAACAAACAACTCACACAAATGAAAAAAATCTTATTCTCCCTGCTAATGGGTGTCTTAGTAACAGCGACGGCACAGACACAGTTTCAACAAGAAGTAGTTGGCTATATGAGTTTCTCAAAAGGTCGAATTGCTCAATTAGCTCAAGCGATGCCAGACGAAAAATTTGACTGGAGTCCTGCGGATGGCGTCCGTTCTTTTTCTGCCATCATTGGGCACGCGGTCACGGCAAACTACTTTTTAGCCTCCAAGATTGGTGGGGTTATTCCAGAAGGCGTAAATCCAATGACCATCGAAAAAGAGATCACCACACGAGAGGCCTTGTTGAAAGCACTAGATGAGTCCCATCAGTTTGCCGTAGATGCGATCATGGCTTTGAAGGAGGAGGAATTTGGCGATAAGGTAGAAATGCCGTTCCCAGGAGATTACACCAAGATGGGTGTGGTGAACATTATCATGAACCATGGTAGTGAACATATGGGTCAAATGATTGCCTACTGCCGAAGCAATGGAGTGACACCTCCCTGGAGTGTAGTGCCAGGTGAATAATTGGTATCGAAATTAACCAAGTCCTCCCAGGAGGACTTTTTTTAGTATTTACTTGTAAACTTCAGGTACAAATTCCTGATAGTCCATAGGAGGACGTACGTAGGACTCATTTTCCGGAAGTGGAGGTAGTTCGATGGTTTCGTAGTTGACAGGCTCCCAAGGAATATGTTCCAGAATGTGGTGAATGCAATTGAGTCGAGCTTTCTTTTTGTCATCCGCATTTACCACGTACCAAGGAGACTGCTTGGTGTCCGTATGGGCAAACATCTCGTCTTTTGCCTTGGAGTATTCGACCCATTTTGCTCGAGACTCGAGATCCATGGGACTGAATTTCCAGCGCTTCAAAGGATCTGTGACACGACCCAAAAAACGTTTTTCTTGGACCTCATCGCTTACTGAAAACCAGTACTTCAACAGGATAATGCCTGAACGTATCAACATACGCTCAAACTCCGGACAAGATCGGAGAAACTCACGATGTTCTTCTTCTGTACAAAATCCCATCACTTTCTCAACGCCTGCTCGATTGTACCAACTTCGGTCAAATAGCACAATCTCACCCTTAGCAGGTAAATGGGAAACATAGCGTTGAAAGTACCATTGTCCTTTTTCACGTTCGGTAGGGACCCCCAACGCCACCACCCTCACAACTCTGGGATTTAATTTCTCCGTGATCCGTTTGATGACCCCTCCTTTGCCGGAAGCGTCTCTCCCTTCGAAGATGATTACCACCTTAAGATTTTCCTTTTTCACCCATTCCTGCAAGGCAACCAACTTGGTTTGCAACTCGGCCAATGCGTTGTCATACGTAGCTGAATCCATACCTTATAATTTTGAAACTACATAAAGGTATGGATACTGGCTTTAAGGGTCAAAACTTGCCGCCATTCACGTCATTTTCCGGGTCAGGCTCTAAATTGTCTATTTCTATAGCGGGCGGGAGAGATAAGTCAGAACTGTTCCTGAAAGAAGAAGAGGACAAGGCCATTGGGCTCAACAACTGAAAAACTTCGATGACCCCATTCCTGATCCGTTATTTCTTGTTTGAATGCGACATCTGCTGCTTTATATTTCTTAAACCAATCGTCAATTTCCCATAGTTGTATGCACATGAAAACCCCTTGCGGAGACCGGTAATCCAAGCCTTGATTTTCATGGCTAGGATGATCTGGTGATTGTAAGATTTCAATAAAACCTTTTCCTGCCTTAAATAAGGCACCTTTGTCGTTCGCACTTCGATCCCATGCATGAGCAAGTTCAAATCCAAGTGTGTCTTCGTAAAACTGAAATGTCTCCTGATACAGGGACGTAAAGTACGTATATCTAAAAGCTCCTTCTTTCATAAACAATCTGTTAGTTACTAAGTCAACCATGCTGTGGGCTCCTTTTGTTCAGCAAAGCCGAAATTTTTCGGTAGTTAAGGTTTTGGCTGCCTTCCTCGTAATCATGGTGTAGTTGAATGTGTTCAGACAAATTAGCTATTTTGAGTTACCTTAAAGACTCACAATGATCCAATCCTACAAAAAGAAATATCAGCTTGCTGATCACTACGATGCGATTTTAATTGGAAGCGGTATGGGCTGCCTTGCCGCAGGCGCCTGTTTAAGCAAGGAAGGTAAAAAGGTGCTGCTCCTGGAGCGGCACTATACCGCCGGAGGCTACACGCATGTCTTCAAAAGAAGAGGCTATGAATGGGATGTGGGTATTCATTACATCGGAGAGGTAAATAAAGAGCAAGGGGTGCTAAGGCGAATGTTTGACTACATCACCGATCGTCAGCTACAATGGGCGGATATGGGCGAGGTATACGACCGAATCGTCATCGGAGAAAAGACCTATGATTTTCCCAAGGGAGTTGAAAATTGGAAGAATGCCATGAAAGGCTATTTTCCCGGAGAGGAAGAAGCCATAGATCGATATGTGGAGTTGGTATTTGAGGTGTCGAAAGCCAGTAGGTCATATTTTGCAGAAAAAGCGATGCCTGGGTATCTGCAAAAATTGACTGGAAATAAGATGCGAAAGTCCTACCTTAAATACGCATCACGATCCACATTATCGGTACTGCAAGAGCTTACTTCCAACGAAGAATTGATCAAGGTACTTACCGGTCAGTATGGCGACTATGGCCTGCCACCTGCGCAGAGTAGCTTTGCTATGCACATTTCGATCTCCAAGCACTATTTTGGAGGAGGGTGCTTTCCGGTAGGTGGTTCCTCAAGAATTGTCGAGACGATCGACCCTATCATTGAAAAAGGAGGAGGGACAATACTGACAAATGCAGAGGTAAGCGAGGTGCTCATTCGTAACAATCAGGCCTACGGGGTAAAGATGAATGATGGTGTGGAAATAGCAGCTGATTTGGTTATCAGTGGCACGGGAATTCTTAATACCTATTCCAAGCTATTGCCTTCGGATACCGTAAACAAGCACAGACTGGCAGACCAGCTAGGTCAGGTAAAACCGTCTGCTGCGCATGCATGCCTTTACGTTGGTTTAAACGGGTCACCGGAAGAACTGCAATTGCCGAAAGCAAATTACTGGATCTATCCAGACGATCTGGATCACGACGGGTGTGTGGAGCGCTATGAAAAGGATCTTTCGGCTCCATTTCCAGTGGTTTACATTTCCTTTCCAAGTGCCAAAGATCCTACCTGGAATGAACGATATCCCGGCAAGAGTACCATAGACATTATCACCGTGATGCCCTTCGACATTTTTGAAGAATGGAAGGAAACACGCTGGAAGAAGCGTGGAGAATCCTACGAGGAATTGAAGGAGAAATTTGCTCAGAGGCTCCTGGAGGTTCTTTACAAAAAAGTACCGCAGGCAAAGGGGAAGATTGATCATTATGAATTGTCCAGTCCCATCACGACCAAGCATTTCATGAATTACGATCGAGGAGAGCTCTATGGTATTGACCACAATCCCGAACGGTACGAAAAACGCTTTCTACAACCAAAAACGCCGATTAAGAACTTTTTTCTGACAGGACAAGATATTGTCTCTGCGGGTGTCGCCGGGGCATTGTTTGCTGGCTATTTAACAGCATCAACGATCATGAAAAAGAACCTGATTAAAGAGCGGTTGTTCTAAGTGATCTTCAACCTTTGTAAACGCAATGCTTACATTCATATTCGACCTCTTACCAGATTGAATTTGAAATTCGCAAGCAAGGACTCTATCTTACCCTTAATCAACATAGTGTTTTTAAGATGAAGAGATTTCCTACTATCCTAATTTGCTTGCTTCCACTGTTCGCTCAGTCCCAAACCAAGAAAGTGCTGGACCATTCAGCCTATGATGAATGGAGGAGGGTCACCAAACAAATTATAAGTAATGATGGAAAGCACATTGTGTATAATACCAAACCAAATGGTTACGGAAATGAGGAAATCAAGCTTCATTCAAACAAAGGTGAGAAGCTATTCTCCTATGAGAGGGCTACAAGTCCGGTACTTACCAACAACTCCTCACATCTCGTCTTTAAAATAACTCCGGATTTTTACGACTTCCGAGACCTGAAACGAAAGAAAACCAAGGAAAAGGAACTACCTCCGGATACCTTGGGTATATATTCTTTGGAAACAGGAATTGTTGAAAAAATCACAGGCCTGAAGTCTTTTAAAGTTCCCGAAAAATGGGATAACTACGTAGTCTACCTCTATTCACCAGTCATTGATTCCACCAATGAAAAACAGAAGAAGCGAAGCAAGAAGAACGGCTATGATTTGGTGGTGCGTAATCTGACTGATCAAACGGAAGTTACCTTCCTGTACGTTTTGGACTATGAACTCGCAGAGGAAGGACCGGGTATTGCCTTGATTACGACCGGGAATGATAGTACGACGCTTCCCGGAGTTTACCACTTCGATTTCGAAGATGCATCCTTTAACTCGGTGTTCAGAAACAAAGGCGAATATTACCAGCTTGTGTGGGACAATCAGGGTTCTCAGCTCACTTTTATCTCAGATACAGATACGACAAAAGCTTTGGATCGGGACTACCATCTTCATTACTACAACGCAGGTGAAGACAGTAGTAAGACCATCGCCACAAACACCAATTTTGAGGGATTGATGGTCAATAAGGATTTCAAAGGCTATTTCTCAGAGACTGGAAATCGACTTTTCTTTCAGTCGAAGGAGTTTCCAGTGCTCCAGGACACTGCGTTGTTGGACGATG
Organism: uncultured Roseivirgaceae bacterium; assembly: GCA_964593185.1. GTDB lineage: Bacteria > Bacteroidota > Bacteroidia > Cytophagales > Cyclobacteriaceae > Ekhidna. Next base: position 507 of record CAZQJU010000107.1, on the reverse strand, counting down.
AAATTGTCAATGTGGAAGTTTGGAATACCAAAGACTTACGCCTCTTTACCGATCAAGAAAATGACTTGAAGCAGGACCAGAAGTTTGGGTATTTGAGTTACTACGATATTCAGCAAGACAAGCTTGTAAGCCTGGGAGGAAAAGCATATTCTGCTGTTCAGGTTAGCAATGAGGGTGATGGCGTAAATGGCGTTGCTATCGATGATTATCGGTATCGACAACTGCTCAGCTGGGAAGGGTTTCCACCGCTCAAGGATGTGTACGATATGGATGTTGTGTCTGGCGAGAAGACCAAAATAGCCGAAGGTGTAAAAGGCTTTGTTCAACTTTCTCCGCTCGGAAACTATGCCTGCTGGTATGACTATGCTGATACCGCCTGGTACACCTACGATTTTACTTCAACCCAAATCAATCAAGTGACCAGCAATAAGATCGTCCCATTTTACAATGAAATTCATGATACGCCCTCAGACCCAGGTCCCTATGGCGCCATGAGTTGGACCGAGA
>CAZQJU010000106.1:0-13667 GCA_964593185.1 uncultured Roseivirgaceae bacterium | reverse complement strand
ATCAAACGAAGGTGGATTCATTGAAGAATCCTTCACCATCACGGTGTCAGAACTACTTTTTCCGCCTACAGAGATTACGCTGGATAATACGGTCATTGCGGATGCTTCTGCAATCGGAACGCACGTAGGTATTCTCAGTTCGGACGGATCTAATCCAGTTAATTATGCTTTGGTTGTTGGATCGGGAGATTCGGACAATGCAAGATTTTCAATCAGCGAAGATGTATTGATCATTGAGGAGGAGGTTGATTTCTCTACTCAGAGCAGCTACGCCATTCGTATAGAGGCAAGTAATTCTGATGGTAGTGTGAGTGATTCATTTTTGATATCTGTAGATCCCTTGGAGCCTACTACTCTTAGTCTAAGCACAACAGCACTGGTTAATGGAACTGTCGGTGGAAGTACAGTTTCGGAAATTACGTCCGATGGAAGCGTTCCGACCTATGCATTAGTCGCAGGGGTAGGGGATGATGATAATGGTTTTTTTTCGATTGAAAACGAGAATGAACTTGTTATAAATCAAGTCGTTGATTTTTCGGCTAAAGACACCTACAATGTTCGTTTGTCGGCTGCAAATAGTGTAGGATTTACTGAAAGTAGTTTCACATTAGTTGTTACCGAAGAAGTTCTTGCACCCAATGATATTTTGTTGAGTAACAACGTGCTACTTGATGGCACCATCAGTGGAAGTATAGTTGGTAGTTTAAGTTCAGATGGGTCAGATCCTGTTAATTATACGTTGGTTGCTGGAACTGAAGCTACGGATAATGCGCTCTTTGCGATCAATTCGGATGTATTAATAGTCGAAGAAACGGTTGATTTTTCTGTACAGGATAGTTACAGTATTCTTGTAGATGCAACGAATTCCGAAGGGAGTGTCACAAAATCCTTTACGATTACAGTTGATCCGATAGCGCCTACAACGCTTATGGTGAGTACCACAGAGATCGCAGATGGAACGTTAGCTGGCACCTTAGTAGCGTTCATTAGTTCGGAGGGTAGTGAATCCTCTTATACCCTTGTGTCGGGTGCTGGAGATGATGACAATAGTTCTTTTTCGATTACTAATGCCAATCTCTTCGTAGAAACAGATGTGGACCATTTCGTCAAAAACAGCTTTTCGATTCGATTAAGGGCATCTAATGATGCAGGGGAAATCGAACAAAGCTTCGTTCTAGATGTAGAAAAAGAAGTCCTTCCACCCAGTGAAATTTTTCTAAATACCAACACAATCGAGAACGGCACCTTGGAAGGGACTGTAGTTGCTGAGATATCTTCGAATGGAACCGACCCCACATCCTATTTTCTCATCACGACAGAAGGTTCCAATGATAATGATCGGTTTGCCATAGATGGAACCAACTTGATTGTCAACGAAGATGTTGATATATCCTTAAGATCATCCTACATGGTTGGAATAGAAGCCAGTAATTCAGTAGGTACCACAAATTCAGTCTTTACACTGACTGTAGTTGAAACCGAAAAACTACCCCTTACGGTGACTGCTAATAATGTGAGTTCCGTTTATGGAAATGACATACCTCCCATGTCCATCAGTTACAAAGGTTTTGAAGATGGGGATGATTATACGGTTCTCGAACAAATACCGACAGTCCGTACTACAGCTTCTAAAGATAGTCCCGTAGGTCTCTATGAAATTTTCGTGGAAGGTGGTTCATCTGATAAGTATTTTTTCGAATACGTGCATGGCATGGTAACGATTGAACCATCCATATTAACCGTATCTGTGGAGGATGCCACGATGAAGCAAGGACAAGCATTACCGGAATTTATTGTAAACTATTCCGGTTTTAAGAATAATGAGGATTCCTCTGCTCTCATCGTTGAGCCCTCTCCAAGTACTTCTGCGAGTTCAGAGAGTGATCCAGGAACTTACCCAATCACCATTTCTGGAGGGGTAAGCTCAAATTACTCCTTTAGCTACCTTGAAGGAGTCCTCACAGTTGGTGCTCCTTGTGACTTAGTGATTGACCTTACGCTTAATGGAGACCGGACTCAGGTAACCTTGCAGGTCAGCGGAGGACAAGCGCCATACCACATCGTTTGGAGTACAGGCCAGATAAATCAAAATACCATTGATGTAGATCCCGGAACCTACACGGTGTCAGTCAGTGATTCAGAAAACTGTATGGAAGAAGCTGCAATTACCTTTGAAGATTTTGTGGATGTTGTATTGAGTACACAACAGGAAGATATCGGTGTTGTGGTCTGGCCTAATCCAGGGAGTGATCTAATTAAGATAAAGTCAAAGGGAATAATCGGGACGATGAGTCTTTACGATCTTAGTGGAAGGAGTGTATTCAGTCAATCTGTAAACTCGAAATACACTGAAATAGATGTTTCAGTGCTGCGTTCCGGATTCTATCACTTGATTGTTGATAACAAACTAACGGAATCAATCAGAATTTTGGTGACGGACTAGACGTTTTCTTTCTGGATCAAGGCAGGAAACGTCATGAAAATCAATTTAATGTCAAAAAGCATAGAGTTTTTTCGCACATAGATTCGATCTAGCAGAATCCGTTCTTCACTTGACATTTCATCTTTTCCTCTTTTTAATACTTGCCACAGTCCTGTAATACCAGCGGGAGCTAAAAACCGCTCTGCGTGGTCATCTATTGTTAATTGCTCTGCTTCGTATAAAGGAAGTGGCCTATTGCCAACGATTGACATGTCACCCTTTAGTACATTTAACAGTTGTGGTATTTCGTCAATACTGGTACTTCGTATGAATTTGCCAACCTTGGTTATCCGCGGATCATTTTGAATCTTCACGAACTGATCTCCATCTACATATTGGTTTTGACTCTTTTTGAGTTCGGCTAGGCGCTCCTCTGCGTCCTGATACATTGATCTGAGTTTATAGAATCTAAAGACTCGATAATTACGACCTGCACGTTTTGAGAAATACAAAGCAGGACCTTTAGATTCAATTCGAATTGCAAGCATTGCAAGGATTAGAATCGGTGTTGCTAAGAGCAAACCCAGCGAGGCAACAAGGATGTCAAAGAGTCTCTTATGAGCCCAGACAACATTTTTTTCGTCTAGGTCAAACTCTCTTTCCGGCGAGATGCCCCAGGTAGAAATTCCTGCCTTTTTGAGTGTGTGATACACGTCTACCTTGGCTTTCAGTTGATCTGGCTTTACTGGGTAGGGTTCATAATCATCAATCTGCAAGGAGTTGATGGCAGAAAGGGCTATTTTGTCTTTTCGCTTTGCAAAGGCAAACACGGGAACTCCTACGAAGGGAGGTGTTTTTCTAAGTTTGCCGAGGTTTTCTAGAAGAAGTGTGGGAAGAAACTGATCATCAACAATGATGGCTAAAGGAATGCCGTCTACATCCGAAGACCAGCGTTCCATTAAGGTCCGAAGTGCTCTCGCTTTTAGTGTCTGAACAAGCGTATAGCCTTTGTTTTCAAAGTCTTTTATGTATTGGAGATTACGGTCTCCCAGATAGAGAATTGTGGGTTTAGCTTCTTTGCTTTTAACCCTGCTTGACGTATGAACGATGTAATCCTTTTGGATAGCATCCAAATTTAGGACTAGTTCAGGTCCATGATTCATTGGTACTTTCTCAAACTAGTATTTAAGCGACTTCCTTGATTTGGTCAATTAAAACTCCGGGATTAAATGGCTTGTTGATAAATGCCTCATATTTCAATTCCTCTGAGTCATAGTTAATCTCGTTTTCATCCATTCCCGAGAGAAAGATAAATGGAATATTTTTTAGTTGATCATCTGATTGAAGATCCTTTGCAAAATCAATACCGTTCGATTGATCAAGATTGATATCAGAAATGATTACATCGACACTATTACCATTACAAATCCAAAATTTTGCTTCATTGGTGCACGTAAAGGTATGCACAGCAAAATCATGACTTAGAATATTGGTTAGCAATGACAACATAAATTTGTTATCCTCGATGATTAAGACGGATTTCTTCTCTACAGATTTGCGGCGATTGTTCAGGCGGTAATACATAAGCGTTTTTTTATTTAGCTAGCACATCATTTTTTATACTTAGTGATATATAGGTAAAATAGCTAATTAAATCTCAGTGATAACTCGAAGGTAGCGATATAAATTGAAATACGGTAGTCCCGATTCATAAAAAAAAGAGCCTTACTATGAAAAAAAGATAATATGGTATTTAGGCTCGTTGAAATATGAATTTTACAGGATAAACGTCGAGTAGTTGAGTGTATTATTAGATATTGATAGAATTATTAAAGAAATGCCAATATATAATTTAGCTCTCTTGCCAGGTTTCTCGACTATTCTCGGATTAAATCGGACATTTCGGGTTTCGACCTTAATTTTTAAGATCAACTAGTTAGCTGTCTGCTTGAAGTCGAAATGAAAAGAGAATCAACGGTAGGGGAGATCGTAAAGAATTTGAAGGTGTTGCTTAATTGGGCTGACTCGAGAGGCTACACCATTCATCAGGACTACAATAGTAGGCTTGACTTATTTCATTCGCTAAGTCCCTTGTAGGCGCACTTCCGGGGGGTCTCGCTTATGTAAACGTTATTGCTGCCATGTTATTCGGGGCTATTTCAGGCTCAGCAGCTGCAGCTGCCTCTGCCATGGGCAGTATTATAGGACCAAAGATGGAAGAGGAGGGCTATTCAAGAGAGTTTGGAGCTGCTGTAAATATTACTTCTTCTACTACCGGTCTCATAATCCCACCGTCCAACGTATTGATTGTGTTTTCTCTTGCAAGTGGTGGTGTGTCGATTGCTGCGTTGTTTCTGGCTGGCTACATACCGGGTTTAGTAATGGGACTATCACTAATCCCACACATTTCCCCACCATTCCACTGCATCTTTGCGCAACGCTGTAGACACTTTTGATGTCTCTGCGATATATCTAAAACATTGTTTTTCCTTACTAACCTCAAAAGCCTTTTTGAACAATTCCTGAAGTTCCTCCAATGGTATAGTAAAGTTTAACCAACCATAAATGATAACATGGTTTTGTGAATCATATCTTACCGTGACAAATTTCTCTTTTCTATAAATCTCCATATTTAGATATTCCTGACTGGTATTAATTTTTTTCCCGAATTTGGTAAAATTTAGATTGTAGACATATTCAATTTTTCACTAGCATTAGTGATACGATTCCTCATAAATAGCGATTGACAGGTACCAAGATGGATCGCAATTTTGCATTGTTTAGAATGATTCTAAATAATGAAAATTTTACTGTTAGGTACTTTTTGGTTTATGTGTCAAATTACTGCAGCTCAGAGTTGCTTTCAGGTGGTTTCCTGGCCAACTGGAGATGCTTTGATTGGGGCGACAGCTGTAGCTAGAAACGACTCGGGAGAGGTCCAACAATTAGTCTCTGATAAGGATGGAACATTCAGGACCGGGCTTGATTTTCCTCTAAAAGTACGCGTTAGGTACGTTGGTCACGAAGACACTACGGTCCACATTGCTAAACCCAATGAAGTAATCCGAATAAAGGAGGTGTATTCGTCATTGGAGGACGTTGTGGTGACGGGCCAGTATCAACCTCAATCCGCGAAGAATGCTGTTTACAATGTTCGTTCAATTGGCTCTGAACGGATCGCTATGCAGAATGCAAACTCGATCCAAGAGGCACTGTCCAATGAACTAAATGTCCAGATCAACCGGGATAATGCCACTGGTCGTTCTGGTATTTCCATGCAAGGCTTGTCTGGCCAGTACACCAAGATTTTGCTGGATGGAGTTCCCTTGGTGGGCAGGGGCGGTATTGACAATGACATTGACCTGGCACAAGTGGATATTCAGCAGGTGGATCGTATCGAGATTGTGGAGGGCCCCATGGCGGTAAACTACGGAGCGGATGCACTGGCAGGAGTGATCAATATCATCACCAAAAAGGACATTCCGTCCAGGTTTCAGTTCGCAGTGACGACACAGACGGAGACGGCAGGGTCCGAATACGCCTTTTTTGATGAAGGAATATACAGTCCTTCAGCAACTCTTGGTTACCGCTTCAATGAGCAATGGTTTTCGCAACTTTCTACACGCTACTACCGCTTTGGAGGCTGGCAGGGAAATGAGGAAGGGCGCGAAAAGCAATGGCACCCTAAGGAGCAATGGTTTGGAGGTTTTTTGACTCGATTCACTAAAGGAGATTGGGAGATCTACTACCGTTTGGATTGGCTGGATGAAAAGATTACCAACCTGGGTGACCTGATTTCGCCAAATAACAACACTGAGTCTTTCGCCTTCGACGAAGAGTATCATGCAAACCGATTTATACATCAATTGCAGAGTGATTGGAAGTTGGGTGGCAAGGCTAACCTGAACAGCATCATCACCTATACAGACTATGAACGGTTTTCCAAGAACTTCAGAAGGTTTCCTTTCTCCGGAGTGGGAATTCCACTGACTAACGGAAACGACACCATCTACTATCAAACCTATTTCACCCGTCAGACCCTAAACAACCTCTCTCTAGCTTCCAATGTGAACCTGCAGTTGGGTCTTGAAGCTACGCACGAAAGAGCAGGAGGAAGCACCTTGAGTGACGGGGAAAAGAGCATTTCTGAGGTGGCTGGCTTTCTTTCTTCCGAGTTGGTTTTTGATCAGTTGAAAGTGCGTCCGGGAATTCGATACACCTATAACAGCCAATTTACCTCGATCCCGACACCTTCTATCAATTTTTCCTTTGAAGTCAGTAAGCAAATACAGCTTAGGTGGAGCTACGGCAGAGGCTTTAGGGCGCCGTCGGTGCGAGAACTGCATCATGAATTCATCGATTCCAACCATAACCTTGTTGGTAATCAGGAACTCAGGCCTGAGCGATCGCACAACTTTAACTTAAGTGTCGACCATTCCTTTCAAAAACTTCCAATAACAGCGGAGGTTGGAGGATTCTATAATGATGTTGATCAATTGATTGGCATCAGTATCTCCGAAGACGGCAGAGAACACTCGTATATCAATATTTCAGAATTCAGGTCGCTAGGTGGGAATCTAAGACTGCGATACAAAAAAGCAAACTTCGATGCCACGTTAGGATTTTCGCAAATTGGTCGGCTGCAGCGACTGAGAAACAGAGCCGAGGTTCCTGATTTCGTCTATGCTACTGGGTTCATTGCTCGCGCATCGTATCAGTGGGCTGCTCCTGCTATTTCCATTGCACTTTTTTACAAATACACCGGACCCCTCCGTGCTTATCAGACGGATAGTGAAACCTCCGAAATCCGGGAAGTGGAACAAGATGGTTTCCAGAACCTGGACTTGAATTTTGGTAAGAAAATAGGGCCCCTGGATCTCGGTCTGGGTGTCAGAAACGCCTTGGATATCACCAACATCAATAACACCGCCTCTGGCGGAGTGCACGGAGGAGGGAATTCCGTGCCTATCGGTTTTGGGAGGTCTTTTTTTGTGCGACTCAATTATCAGTTAAAAACTAAATAAATAAGAAATGAAACTCAATAAACTAATTGCACTAATCCTAGCTGGAACCCTACTTCTTGGTTCCTGCAATGACGATGACGGGCCCGAAATCCCCATCAAGGTAAATTTCTCCAACACATCCCTTGGGCTGACAGACGCGGTAAGTGTTACGGTCACGTTTTCAAGGCCCTTGTCCACCTCTGGTTCTGTGGACGTTGCCGTAAGTGCACCCGCCCTTGCCTATGGTGCTGGTGAGGACTACTACACCGAACCTGCAGCGCAAGATGGAATGATCAGTGTCCCCTATGATGCCGGAGATGAGGCCCTGACACTCACGGTGTCGGCTGGAGGCTCACTCAATATTCAGCAGGACAGGACCATCATCCTAAGTCTGATCGAGGAAGATGGCCTTACGCTCGGAAACGATGTGGAGGCGGTTATTACCGTTTCGGAAAACTTCGTAGCACCTGATGGCACCATCAATATCAATGGTGGAGGTTCGGAATTTCCAAATCAATCCTACATCGACTTGAGTAAGCTTACGCAGACCGTCGTTGATAAATACAGCTGGGATCTGGGTTTCTATACCGAAGCGGGTGAGTTCTATGTTCGACTGAACTCCAGCGCAGCTGTGATGGCAAGGCCGCTTGATGGTTCTGATCTAAATTCAGTTACCGCTCAGGATACCCTTGGCTTTGCATTTGAAATGACCGTGCCACCACCAAATTTTGATTCATCTATCGGTTCTTCTGCCTGGGTTGATACTCCTGATGGAGATCTTACCACGTCAGCTTTTGGTGAGATTTCTAGTACGGATGCTGATAACAAAGTGTTTGTCATAAAACGGGATGGAGAAGGACGGTCCTGGCGGAAAGTGCGGGTATTGCGGAGTGCCAGTGGATATACCATTCAGCATGCCGAGATTGGAGCCACCACGTTTCAGACCACTGAAGTTGCCAAAGATGCCAGCTACAACTTTGTCACGTTCGATTTTGACAATGGACTTGTAAACGCCGAACCTCCAAAAGCGTCCTGGGATATCATGTACAGCACCTACACCGAGATACTGTCGTTTGGTCCTGGAGCCTCCATTCCCTACCTGTTCAGTGATTTTGTGCCACTTAACACAGGATCTACGACCGTTTCCATGGTCATGATTGCTGATATTTCTTTTGAAAATTTCTCGAGCGCAGACCTCCCCAATTTGACCTTTGAAAACGCCAAAGATGCACTAGGCGAAAACTGGAGACAGGGCGGAGGTCCTGGTCAGGCTCCATCCTTATATGAAGACCGATTTTTTGTCATCAAGGACGGAGAAGGGCATTATTACAAGATAAGATTCACTCAATTGTTAGACGGGAATGGCGAGCGTGGCAATCCATCTTTCGAGCTAAATCTGGTTCAATGAAAAGAGCATTAAGGGTAGCACTAATTGTCATGCGGTTAGCCCTAGGAGGACTATTTGTATACGGTGGAGTTCAAAAATTCATACCTAAGGATAGACCGCAATCGGGAAGCACCATTGAGCTTCCGGATCACGTGATAAAGATCAAATCTTTTATTGGGGGAATGAAGCAAACAGGCTATTTCTGGGAGTTTTTGGGAGTAGCTGAGATTTTAGGGGGAGCGTTACTACTCAGTCAGGTACTCTCCTTGTTGGGCGCTTTCATTCTATTTCCTATCGTCTTGAATATTTTCCTTTTTCACGCTTTTTTGGAGCCGAATGATACTGGTGAGCTTTTCATGACCGGACTTTACTTGATAGCCAACCTGGTTATCATATTTTATCATTTCCCTGATCTAAAACAAACTTTTCTAAAATTTAAATTGACATGAAAAACGTACTTATTTGTTGCCTAATGGCACTTACTACAATCGGATTTGCGCAGAGGAAAAAGAAGGAAGACATTCAGTCGATCCTAAACATGTGTGGTTGCTATGAAATCGCATTCAACTTCGCTGAGACGTTCGGTGCAGAGGAAGACTACGAATACCACGACAATTACTACTCTGGTGGCCTGGAGTGGGTGTTTCCTATAGAGCAGACCAAGGATAAGGTTGTCTTGCAGCACTTATTGGTTATTGGGGACACTATGATCATCAAACACTGGCGACAGGATTGGATCTTTGAAAATACAGAGCTTTACGTATTTGATCATGACAACCAGTGGCACTATCAGCAATTAGAAGCCGATCAGGTGAAAGGCCAATGGACACAGAAAGTGTTTCAGGTAGATGACAGTCCACGTTACGAAGGCAATGGAACCTGGGTTCATTTTGATGGCAGGCACTATTGGGAATCTACCGCAGACGCCCCGCTGCCGAGAAGAGAATTCAGCAAACGAAAGGACTACAATGTAATGGTTCGCAGAAACCGGCAAGAGATTACGGACTATGGGTGGCTGCATGAGCAAGACAATCAGAAGGTGATTCGCGACCAATCAGGAGATCAGCTTCTGGCCAGCGAAAAAGGATGGAATACCTATTCAAAGGTGGAAGTCTCTAAATGCCAAAGTGCAGTGGATTGGTGGAATCATAATCAAAATTATTGGTCTGTTGTACGATCAGTGTGGGATGATGTCTTTGGAAGTAAGAAAACTGTCCAAATAAACATGAAAGTTGATAACAAGACCATGTTCATGCGGCTATTTGAGCTAGGAGATCAATTTGTGGGTGACAGCTTTGATTCAGAAAAAGCAAAGCAAGAAATTGAGAGAGCGATTCAAATACATTTGGTAAGTAATGAGGTCAATACAGTTGCGATAAATTAGTAGCTCTAAAAGGGATGACAGAAAGAGTTCTGGTCCGGCCAGAACTTGTCATCTACCTCAGCAACTCACTTAGGGCGGGTTTATAAGTTTTTCCAATAGGTATTTCTCGGTCTTTTATTTTGAGGGAGCTTGAGGTTCTTTGGTCAATTTTTCCAACTTGGACTATGAATGATCGGTGAACTCTAAGGAATCCTTCAGGAAGTATATCCAGAATGTTCTTCATTGTCATACGTGTGACAATTGTTTGCTTGCCCTCTTGGTGGATTTTTAAATAATCCGAATAAGCTTCAATGAATAGTATTTCATGAGCTGAGACCCTTATGTTCGCATAGCTTGATTTTATCGTGATTTCATTGCCGCTATTGAGCTTTTTTAACGTATGAAATTCATGTGCCTTCGATATGGCTCGTAAAAAGCGATCTAAGGTAAAGGGCTTAAGTAGGTAGTCTATTGCGTTAAGCTCGAAGCCTTCGATGGCATAGTCGGCATGTGCAGTAGTGAAAATTATGAGATAGTTTTTCTTAAGCAGTTGGATGAATTCAATTCCTGATATGGCAGGCATGCTAATATCCATAAATAGAAGGTCTACCGAGTTTTCCTCCAGCCAGGCATGCGCAGATGCGGTGCTGGTAAAGGTTCTCTCCAGGTAAAGGAGCGATGTTTCTTTGGAATACTCCTTTAGAATATTCAGCGGCATAGGTTCGTCATCTACGGCAATGGCTCTAATCATCAAGTGAAATTTGTAGGTTCAATCGATAGGTTTCTTCTAAGTCGTTTACCTCAAGTTTGTACTTTCCAGAATAAAGTAATTCGAGCCTGGAAATCGTGATTTTGATGCCGGCACCGCTTTTTTCATGTGGCTGAAGCCTTACATTTACTTTTTTATTGAATGTTGTGAGCGATAATGAATTGTTTTCGAGCGTGATGCTAATTTCTACTCTTGATTTTTCATCGGGGTTTATACCATGCTTGAAAGCATTTTCCATGAAGGGAACTAAGAGAAGTGGTGCTATTAGTCGATCTTCATCAATTTCTCCCTTTACGGTAAACACCAGTTCAACCTGTTCTCCCAATCGCTGTTTTTGTAAAAGGATATAGCTTTCAATGTATTCAATTTCTTTCTTCAGCAGTACATATTTGTTCTCCGTTTCGTGAACGATATGCCTAAGTAGTCCTGAGAGTTTAATAATACTATTTGATGTCCCATGAGCTTTTTCCATGATCGCTTGACCATAAATTGTATTCAGAATGTTAAAGAGAAAGTGAGGATTGATTTGCTCCCTAAGGGAAAGAATTTCCATATGATTCTTGGCTTGCTCGGTTTTAAAAAGGCGCTGTTGAACCTTCAGAAAGGTAGAAAACACAATTACTGAAAGGAACAAGAGAATATTGTGGCCAATTGACACCAGGTAGCCGGCTTCAAGCCCAGCCCCTTGCAGTTCTTTTTTTTCCAAAGGAGGGACTGGCATAAAACCCAGGGTGCTCAATATGATGGAGGGCAAGTAGATGATTATCACAAATCCTATGAAAATCGTAAGCCCATACCGAGCATATCTCCTTTTTATGAGGAATTTGCTGACAAGGATAAAGTAGTTTAAATACAAGAATGCCAGCATAAGGACCCCAGCGATGAGGTCTCTAAAAGCTGGCAAAGTTATGTTGAATAGGGGGATGCCAGGCGGTCTGGGCGTAAGAACCAGCGGCAGTGTTAAAAAAAGCACTACTCCAATCGCTTGAAGAATAATGTTCTTACGTTGTAGACCTTTTGCTACGTCCCTCATACATTAAGCCGCTAAATCCAGAAAGATAGCCATTGCATCATTAGCAAGTGCCTCGAAGTTCACTTTTTCAAACCCCGAAAAGGCGATACCATCCGCTTTTTGCAGTAGACGATCTTCCATCTCAAAGCTGCCTTGAACTACCCACACAAAGGTATTCTCTGTAGATGCAACGTAGATATCTTTGTCACGGCCTTTCCACCGACCAATCATCGCTCTACTCAATCCTTTATCAGAAGACGGCTCAAACAATGTCATCAGCTGATTTTTGATGGTGGAAAACCGAGTGATGCCTTTTACTTTTTCTGCGCTGTTAAAGCCCATGACCAGATAATGGATGTCGGAGGAGGAGTACTCATTTCTAACAAAACAGGCCTCCTTTTTATCCAGGGATATGAGAAGCGATTCCCCAACATCTACTGTATATTGATTCCATTTGGTCTCAAGATGTACTTTCCCGATTAAGGGAAGAAAAAGCAGCTGCATATCATGGTCAAAAACTAATTTTTGATTGCGTAATGCTGCTAAAGTTGTCTCCTCAAAAAGATGTAGCACCTTGAATCCGCGGGTGGGTAGTTTATCATCTGAACTATTCTTTATAGACTGTCTGGATAACTTCTCCCCAAATAGGTGTTCTTTCAAACGCTGTGAGGCTAGGATTAGCCTGACATACTGCATTTTGATCATGGCGAAACAACAATATTGTGAGTTAAGTAAAAACCACTTGAAATACTACCGGAGATATTGGACATCTCGGTCGATACTCCGTCACCAAATACATTGTCATTGGCATTATACGTATAGCCATTCATGCCTTTGGTATAGCCGAAATCAGATGCCGCATTTACTTGTACAACGGCACTATTGTTTCCTTCGGGAAATGCTATTTGTGTGACTAAAAGAGAATTACCATTGTTACTATAAACATGCACATGGATATGGGTAGCTCTACTTTGATACCATCCAGGGAAGATAGACGAAAAAGCGACCTTACCATTTTCATCTGCTACTTGTCTGCCACGCAAAAAGTGATTGTCGGTGTAGTCAACAGCTTGCATTTGCGTTCCTCCGTACTCAGAGTAGTATCCGTCCTTATCGCAATGCCAAATGTCGACTAGGACCCCTTCAAGGGGGATGCAGTTTTGATCCCCATCAAGAATTGTAATTTCTATATCCAAGTCAATGCCAGTACGGTCCCCAACAATATCTACACGCTGCAGCGAGGCTGGGTCCTTAATAGGGAAAGGCCCCTCTGTCTCTGAAGCTGTCAGGGCACAATCGGTATTTGTACTTCCTTCATTGATGGACTCATCGGTAGAAACCATCAGTGGCTCGTCACTTCCGCAACTCGCTAAAAGTGGGAATGCCATGGTCCCAACTCCTAGCTTTTTTAAAAATTCTTTTCGTTCCATTTTTTCTTTTTGACTTTACTACTGCAAAACACCATGGAGAGATTCGGAATTGAACGATTTGTGCGATGAAGGGAAGTGTAAATGAGATAAATGGCTCAATCACCTCCCTCGAAGCAGCGTTTTCTGCTTTTTTAGTACAGCACTGAACGTAGATTTATCTTCTTGAAAAGTTTCTGTGGGAGGGCTTTAATTTAGTAGGGTAAAAACGATATGACTTGTAGTATAATTAAAATCTAGAAAGATGAAAGTTTTTGGTCAGTTGCTTTTAATGTTTGTTTTAA
>CAZQJU010000105.1:0-13797 GCA_964593185.1 uncultured Roseivirgaceae bacterium | reverse complement strand
TCACAACCACATCCACAGCTTCTACTCCATTCACCAAATCATCCCCCTCTATCGGCACATCAAGCGCCAAAACCGGAGGCGTGATGTCTCCTGAAACCGTAAAGACGTTTCCGGCAACGATGCCACCGTCTATCTTGTTTTTTGGATCATCAAAGCCAAAACTGTCCAGTGTAGGAAGCACGACATTAAAGAAGTTGCCATCTGCAGCTCCGGCATCAATATCTACAGTGACATAGAAATAGTAGGTCTCCCCATCCAGAATAGTGGGCGGAGGCGCCACACCAAAACCATCGGTGACGTTGGTATTGTAGGTATCCATACTCAAGAAGGTCGCAGAAACAAAATCATCGGTTCCTACATTGTAATAGGATTTAAAGCCATCTGTTGCAAAGTCCGTAGCTGCAAAGCTTCCCTCCAATTCAAAACTCATTCCGGTAGGAACTACGTCCCCTCCGCTAACACTGTAAGAAAATTTAAAGAATGGCACATCGGTAGCGCCCTGTGCTACGTTCGCATCGGCTAGAGGAATGGTGGTAATGATTACATCCGGTTCACTGACTGCGTCCCCTGTAATTGTCCAATTGTTGGGGGGATCTAGTAGCGTTGTTCGAGCAGACTCAGCGCTGGTTAAGTACGACAGCCCATCTGCTCCGAGTGTCACATTTGGTTGTACCGTTTGGGCGGCCCATCCAATCAATGTAGCGCTATAATTCGCGGTGGATAATCCAGACCCATCCAGCATTCCAGACATATTGGTCACTCCACTGATATCCCAGCCGCTTAAATCGACATCCAGGGAACTAGTGCCATTGAGCATATTCCCCATATTCGTTGCACTTGAAGTATTCCAGCCACTGATATCCTGATTGAATGAACTTGCTGAATTCAATAGCGAGCCCATGACGGAAACATTGCTCACATTCCAGCCACTAATATCCTGATTGAATGAACTTGCTCCCAAAAACATGTTGTTCATCTCCGTCACGCCACTAACATCCCAAGTAGTGATATTTCCATTAAACGAACTCGCTCCCTGGAACATCGCTCCCATGGTCGTGATACCGCTAACATCCCAGCCATCCAAATCCTGGTCGAATGATGAGGCATTCAAGAATAGGTTGCCAACTATGGAGAGACTCGAAGTGGTCCAGTTTCCAATTGGTTGATTGAATGCGGTTGCATCTCGGAACATCGAGCCCATGGTTGTCACACTGGTCACATCCCAACTGCTAATGTCTTGGTTGAAGACAGTTGCGCCGTAGAACATGCTCGACATGGAAGTAATGGTACTGACGTCCCAATTTCCAATTGCCCCATTAAAAGAACTGGCATTTCTGAACATCCCTGACAGATCATTGGCACCACTAAGATCAGGAGCATCTGTAGCATTATAGGTCAAGTTAGAACATCCATAAAATGCACTATTCATGGAAGACCAGGCAATATTCCCCCAGTTTTCAATGGTCTGAATTTTGTCTCTATCGCCGGCGTTGTCAAAGAAAATTGCAGGGAAATCACCTGTAATCGCCACGCTATAGGTGGAACCATTCTCCAGCCCGGTTACGACAGCATCCCCGGTCTGATTGGTAAGGCTGCCCTCGCCTACACCTGGGTTGGTAAGGTTTTGCCACGATACGGCATAATCATATGCAAAAGATCCTGAATTGGTAGGAATGGTAATGCTTCCATCCGTGGTTATCCATGTGGTAATGAAATTCGGTAGCCCAAAGTCAGAGGTTACCCAATTAGAGGTTCCGCCTGTTAACGCGAAGTTGTTGAGTGTTGCATCCTGATTAGTCACTGAAAGATCCGGCAATACGGTAACGGCCGCATTGTTTCCTGATGGAACGCCTTCGTTGAAATTGTAATAGGCTACCAGGTTGGATTCTGAGCCTGTCAATTCCGACAAAATGGTACTTTGAATCTCACTTTGTGTCCTTGCCACATCCCAAATTCTAACCTCGTCGATCTGTCCTTCCCAAAAATTGAAGTTTTGCGGCCTGGAACCTATGGTCAGTCCATTTGATTCCAAAACGGTATTCAAGGATGAGGTCTTAGTCGCCTCTAGTTGGCCGTTGAGATAGAGGTTGACATTGGTCCCATCGTAGGTAACCGCTCCGTGATACCAGGTATCAGGTAGGATATCGGTCACACCAGGCAAATCATCAAAATTCCCAAAGAAGTAGAGTTTTCCCGGTGCATTTGAGGTGGTAATAAGGCCGAACATTTGGCTAGCTCCTGCTGGAGATCCATACTGCATGATGCCGTGATCGGTGTCTGTTTGTAAGTCCACTGGCGTCTTGAACCACAACTCCATCGTTCGCGGTGAAGCTCCTATCGGAACGGATGGACTTAGCACTTGCGCAAAATCATCAACACCATCAAAATCCAGTGCATTGTTGCCAGCACTTGCAGTAGTAACTTCTACTAACGTAGGTAATAGCTGTTGATTACCAATTACGTCTTGCAGAAGGAAATACACATCATAGTCTGTTCCCGGAGTTAAGGATCCTCCAAATCTTGTGACTTCTGACTCACTTAAACCAGAGTCAAAAGCAACTGCTCCCGTCCCATCCAGAATGTCGAATACTGAAGGAGTGGCACCATCTGGGAAAACGGCAACTGTTAAAAACCCGAGCTCATCGGCGTCACTATTGATCTGGAAATCAGTAGAGGTGATGTCATCAATGAAAGGAAAGCCCGGCTGGAAGATTGGAGGGAATACATCCCCCGGTTCCGTATATGTCACATAAGTGGGATCACCTACCAGAAGCCCATCGCCCGCGATCCCTGTCAAATCGATTAGGTTTCCGGACGTTTGATCGGCAGCATAACTTCCAATAAGATTGGTTACGGATGTCAAAACAGTATTTGCATCCGCGATAATGTCCTCCTGAGCCCTTGCAATGTTCCAAATTCGAATATTATCAAAGTCCGCATTGGAGAAAAAGAGCGGTTCTGTAACTTGATTGTTGACACCCAGTCTCATCGTTCTACCAGCATTATTCACCGCACCGATCCCCGTTTCGGTAGCCATCAATTCACCATTTTGATAGAAGCGAATTTCAGTCCCTTGCTTCACTCCAGCAATGTGCGTCCATTCTCCGATAATCAAAGGAACAGGTGAACTTGCACGTATATTGGTGGTTCCTGACTCAATAGAAAACCCAGGATTGTCATCTGCACTATTCGCACCTATGGCTAATGCCCACTCATTCGTTCCTGCTGCAGCTCCCGAGTGCCACTTAGAAAGTCCATACAAATTATCGAAGCTAGAAGTCGTTTCATTTTTTCTCACCCACATCTCTACGGTAAAGTCATCCGATCCAAAATCCAGGATTGCTGGATCACCGAAATCCACGAAATCATCCGTACCATCCAGGGAGATGGCTGTGTTGATCCCTTTTGCAAAAGGTGCCGAAAATTCTGAAATACCTGTGGTAGGATCTAAAACATAGGTTGTATAATACTGGCCATCGGCAAAACTCCCAGAAACAATGGCTTGTCCGCTGGAAACTGTACCAAATCCTACTTGTGCAACCCCTTGATCGTTGTTACAATCATCGGTCGCTAACCATACAGTGACGGAGCTTCCATCCTGAGCTCCAGGTGTGGTAACGGTCGCTTCTGTTAAGGTCATTGCATCGATTGTTGGAGTAGCCGTCTGTGTTGGAATGGTATTAAAACCAATTCCTCCGGAAACGTTACAAGCAAAATAATTATTTCCTATCGTAGTGTTCAGGCTATTGTCTGCCGTAAATAGAATTCCATTTTCACCATTTTCTGCAATAAAATTCTGGGAAAGTGTTCCTATCTGAATGTTGGTAGGCGTAGAACTGACTCTAATTCCAATCGTTCCATTCCCCAAAGAGGTCGTTCCATCACCCTGCAAACCAATAAAATTACCATCGATATTTACACCATTCGCATTCCCTTCTATATTGATCCCTCTTCCTGTATTTCCAGATATTACATTGAGGAAATTAGGACTGGAACCTCCAATGGTTACATTATTAGCAGTACTCTGGATGTTGATTCCACCGGCACCATTAGGGATGGCTCCATCTGCATTACTATTTGTACCAATGAAATTTCCAGTAATTGTAACGTTGTTGCTTGCTCCAATTTGTATTCCGTAGACAAAAGTGGATGCACCACCAATGACATTACCCTCACTAAGTGAAAGGTCTCCTCCAATCAAGAGATCCTCTACCAAAGTGCCTGTCCTAATTCCAAAAGCATTTCCGGAAGGATTGACGCCATCCAATGTCCCAATCCAGTTGCTTTGAATCGTGACCTGATCTGAATTTGCCAGGTAGATCCCATTATTTTGGTTGCCGTGAATAATGTTTCCTTTGGTCGGAGCTCCAATGGTCACTCCATCCGAAGTACTTAACTCAATGGCGCCCTGACCGGAAGTTCCGTCAAATCCTGTAATTATCAATCCATAAACCTCTCCGTTCATTGCTGAATTGAAGAATATTGCGCTTGCTGCCGAACCAATTCCTGAACCGTTTAAAATAACCATTGCATTCGGATCCGCAAAAGTCCATCCGGGCTGGGTAGTTCCATCAATTAGTACATTACCTGCCGTTACTTCGGGAAGCTGGCTTGCCAAATCTATTTGCCAGGGTCCGACACCTGCAATGTTGAATTCAATAACCGCTCCAGCGGTCCCGTTCGCATCTGTAATGGCCTGTCTAAGTGATCCCGCTCCAGCGTCATTGGTATTCGTGACTTCAAAAACAGGAGTTCCAAGTGCCCCTGATGCAACCCAATCTGTGGCTGGATCCATGTTGGTGAGCGCACCGTCATTGTTTGCGAAAACATCTTCCAAAACTGAAGAACCAGATCCATCGTCAAACTTGTAGTATGCTACCATGGAAGCATAATTCGGATGGCTGGAGATGTCAGTCGTCCCCGCGAAAGATGAAATATCCCCCGCTGCTAAAGCGGTGTTCCACACCCTGATTTCGTCCAATTGTCCTGCAAAAAATCTGCCCGGGCTGGTGTTATTATCTCGACCTATTCGAATCAAGTCAGATGAAGGACCAACAGAAATACCACTTGCTGCTTGAGGTGTTCCAGCTGTGCCATCTAAGTAGAACGTTGCATTAGCCCCATTGTAGGTCACAGCCAGATGGTGCCAATTCCCATCATTTACCGTTCCGAGATCACTATCCAATGTCTCAAACGTAGCTCCATCGGAAACGTAGAGTCGCGGAATTCCATCAGCTATGTCCCCAGAAATATCTCCAATGACAAAAGTAAATCCAGCATTAGGTACTCCTGACTCCTCAAAATTGTTAATGATTTCGCCAAGGCCGTCCGTCGTATTTATCCATGCCTCTATGGTGAGGTTGGTTCCAAGATCAAAACTCGGATTGTTTGGTATCTCCACATAGTCATCTACTCCATCAAAATCAAGAGCAGTCCCGGGATCAATCGCAGCAAGTTGTGGATAGGTACTCAGGGGATTAAGTACCGCATCATAAAATTCCATGGTTCCCTGCGCATTGAATGCGACAATCGAATCGTTGACCACATCTGTATTTAGCAGCCCAGAGAGTCGCTCCCAACCGCCAACCGCAGCATTGTCTGCATTGTCATCTCTGAAGATCAATCTTCGACTGTCTTCGTTTGTTTGGTCTGTATATTGCCATCGAAGGTTTATGTTCTGATTCGGCGCAAACACGCCGTAGTAGATGGCCTCTGTTAAGTTCTCAAACCCATCTACACTGGTTTGATTTGGAAGTAAGAAGTTCGCATACGCATGTACACCATTTCCACCTTCTTCGTAGTCGATCTTCAATGCTGCGTTGCCCGTTAAGTCCAGCGATCCTGCCCCTGCAGTGTAGGTATAAAGGCTACCGTCACCCTGAGGAGCTCCGGATTGTACCCAGGTCCCACCGGTGATCGTTCCATCATTTGACCCCGCTAAATCTTCTAACACCGTTCCAGCGTTTTCCTCAAACTTGTATGCCGACACAAGATTTCCAAAATTTGGATGGCCTCCATCCAGCTTCTGGATCATATAGTCTCGTATGGTCGTCTCAGAAAGAGCTGTATTCCAAATACGGATTTCGTCAACCAGCCGATTTGGATCAGAAGAGACTGAAGAGGACTGATGAGCAAGCTCAAAATCCTGACCAGAAATAGCTAAGCTTCCCGATGAATGATCACTTACATCCGTTCCAACCAGCACGCCATCTAAGTAGAGTGACAACTGTGCGTCATAGTCCTGAACAATCGCACCATGGTGCCATCCCTCTGTCAAATCTGTGGAACTTACAATAAAACGATCCACCGCCTCAATGCTTCCTGAGCCCGATCTATTGTTCGGCAATACCCCACAATACAATCGCTTTCCTGCAACGCCATTTAAGTTTCCGTCACCAACAGACATAAAAATTTGATCGAAAGGACTGACCCCTCGCTGCTTCAATATAATTGACTGCCTTTTATCTGTGCCATCAAAGTAAAACCAAGCCTCCACCGTAAAATCACCAGTTCCAAACTGGAGCGAAGGATCATCAGGTACCGTCACCAAATCACTTACTCCGGAGAAACTTAGGGCGTATCCTGACCCAGGCTCAAGCGGATAAGGCGCTGGGTCAATGGCCGAAGCAAATTGCTTACTTCCTGTTGTGGTTGTCAAGAGCTCTTCGTTATTCTGATCCGTTAAGGTTCCTAAGAATCCACCTTCATCCACCCAAGTATCTGTTAGATCAGCCCTGGAGACCAGCCTTCTATCGGAAGTAAGCCCTGTGTAACTATAATCAACGGTATAAGTCAGTCCAGGGGCAAACACCCCGTAGTATTCCGCGTCGGTGATGTTATTTAGATCGGTCACATTTACCGTCACTGGCATTTGATCGATGCGATAGACATGCATTGGACCAGGGGTCGTGTTTTGTGTTTGAAAGTCACTAACGACCGTTCCGTTGCCATCGTAATCGTAGTTGCTTTCGTCTCCCAGATGGGCTCCTGAAATGACATAGGTTGACCCGGAAATTGCTCCATTTGAATTTCCTGACAGATCATACAATGTAATTCCATCTGCCGAATCATCCATTCGGTAGTAAGCAATCAACTCAGCAGGTGCGGAAGTTATTTTCTTCGCAAGGTCATTTCTGATTTGCGCCTCTGAGCGGGCAATGTTCCAAATTCGGACCTCATCAATGACTCCCTCAAAGTAGCTGGTCGGATCTTCAGCATCCGAATAACCAATGTAATTGGTAAACCCTGGAGAGAATGCAAATGCATTTGTAATTCCACGGGCTGGGGTTTGTAGTACACCGTTTATATACAGACGTGCTGCTGAACCATCGTAAGCCATCGCTAAGTGGTTCCATTTTCCTTCGAAATCAGTTGTGTTAATGTCTACCCCGGCCCCCTCGTCATTCATGCCAAAATACACCCTGCTGGTCGCATTGGAGTAGGAAATATAAAAATCGTAATCGCTCACGAGTGTAGGGTTTCCCTGACGTATGATGTACTTGTCTTCAGTTCCCACTCCAGGATCTACGTAGACCCAAGCTGCAATGGTCATCTGATTTGCAGTGGTCAAATCAAATAAGGGAAGAGAGACCAAATCATCGGTTCCGTCAAAAGTTAATGCCTCTCCGGCACCTTCAGCAGGTGGGTATAGGATAGAAGTAGTGGAGAATATCGAAGTTCCATCAGTATCGCTAGTAGCTGTAGCTACCACTTGGTCTTCGCTCGACAATGATAGTCCTGTTTGTGACCAATTCCCACCGCTAACTACAGTTGACCCAAGTGATGTCTGCCCTTGTCCGCCATTAGATAAGAAAAGTTCTACGGTATTTCCGTCATTTCCAAAACCAGTAACCTCATCAGCTGCAATGGTACTAATTAAGGGCGGATCAATTCCTCCGTTTGTGGATGCATTATGGATAATCCCACCTAATGAATTTCCGAAAATTGAGTTCGCGACATATTTGTTGTTAATAGACGCGGGATCCTCAGACCTTATCCCATACTCTCCATTATTGGCAATAACATTTGCGGTACCTCCACTTCCTCCGATTAAATTACTGCTGGATACACCTGCAAAATGTATTCCGTTTCTACCATTACCCAACGGGTCTCCATTAATATCCACCCCAATACTATTATTCTGAATGGTATCATTGTCGTTCCCTTGAAAGAAAATACCATCGGTCGCATTTCCACTAATAATGTTATGTGTGATATTGTGGTTGCTGGAGACTGTACCAAAAAACATCGCTCCTGAGCTCAATGTCCCATTTGTGGCATTGGGTCTAGCAAGGATGCCCGATGGATCAGTTCCAAAGTAGTTACCGACGATTTGTAAATTACTTGCTGTGTTTGCAGAGACGCCATTTCCGGTACTTCCCGAAATCACATTTCCTTCCCCTGCTCCGAGACCTCCTATGATTGCATTACTACCGGAAGTTAATGCAAGGCCTTCTCCATCATTGGCGGCTAAATCACCGTTCCAATCCACACCAATGTAGTTACCCTGAAAAATAAAGTCTGAGGCCGAGTGCCTTCGCACACCCCCTCCGTTTGAAATGATTACGTTTCCTTTGTTTGCAGCCCCTAGTGTAAGTGCTCCAGAAGTAATAAAGCTTAATATACCTTCTTGTTCAAACCCCTCAATTCGTAAACCATAAATCTCCACATTGCTTCCGTTGGTTTCCGTTTCTAATCCGTGATTACATGTACACCCATCTCTAATCGTAGGTAACATGCCTGTCGTAAGGTTCCAACCTGGCTGAGTTGTGGCATCAATCACCATATCAGCTGCGAGCGTAGGAAGTGGACCTGAGGTCAGCTCAATGATATCGTTTGCAGCCGGCAGATTGAATGAAATCGTTGACCCTGGATTTGCATTGGCATAGTCAATGGCACTTCTCAATGATCCGATTCCAGCATCGTTCGTGTTGACTACAACCCCATTGCTTGCATCGGAAAGTGCTCCTGAAGTATTCCAGGAAGCTGCTCCCGCAAAATTGGTCAAAGTTCCGTCGTTGGTATTGTTGCTACGATCCGGCAGTGTGGTAATGGTTGCATCGGTCTGATCGAACTTATAGTAGGCTACAAGACCAGATTCGTTTCCTGCTAAAGAATTCAGGACGGTAGACTGGATTTCGGCTTCACTTTTTGCTAGACTCCAAACTCTAACTTCATCCAACTCACCGCTAAATTCTCGTGTATCCGTATTGGTAACTGGCTCACCATCATAGTTGCTCCCGATAAAAAGATTTGAAACTGCATCATAATTGGGCACATCGTTGGAAATAACAGTGGTTCCATCCACTATACCATTGAGGTACACAGTCATTTCTGTATTCGCTCCCTGATTCTCGATGACACCCGCCACGTGGTACCAGTCCCCTGCAAGTAGCGCTGTTGACCCGACGAGCACCCTATCGACATACGTTCCTCCTCGAAAGAACAACCTTAGCAAACCAGCATTATCAACAACAAGCTGGTACCCCCCAGATGCATTAAAAGCTCCAAACGTGGATACAATCACGTATTGATCATTTGCTGGTGTGTAGTCTAAGTTTACCCAACCTTCGATTGTCAGATTTTGATGGCCGTACACCCCAGGGTCATTGCCTGCGTCAATATATTGATCTGTCCCATTAAATGTTAATGCATTCCCTGGAGGTGTAAAAGTGGCCGCAGCTTGTTCGTTCGAAGGTGCGGAGTCGCCCCCACCATTTCTAGCCACCACATTATAGAAGTAATTGTTATCTGCGGTGACCGTATTGTCCACATAGAACGTAACATCTTCTTCGACCGTGCCAATTTCTACGAAGGAAGAATTATTTCCATCGGACCGAAAGATGGCGAAGTCAGTTTCATCCGCTGAGTTATCTGTCCAGGTGAGATCTACTCGAGTTTGAGAGACTTCCGTCGCAAATAAATCACTCGGTGCAGCTGGCAGCCCAACATCCCCTGTAATATTCCAAAGGTTGGTTCCGGTCAATACCAATCTCCCAACTGCCCCAGCTGCTGAGTAAATCAATCCGGTAGCACCCAGGTTTATGCCGCTCTGTAAAGAGGCAGTTTGAGCAGCCCACCCATTGAGCGATGCATCGTAATTTCCTGTGCTCATGCCCGAATTACTGAGCATGCTTGCCATGGAAGTAACAGAAGTAACGTTCCAACTACCCAAATCCTGATCAAAGGCATCTGCTCCTGAGAACATGGAAGCCATGCTGGTAATACCAGAAAAAGCCCAACCAGAAATATCTTGATTAAAGGCATCTGCATTGTTGAACATTTGCTGCGTAGTAGTCGCGGACGTCATTACCCAGTTATCCATGGGTTGGTTGTAGACGGTTGCACTTAGAAAAACTGATGCGAAATCCTGTATCCCGCTTACATCCCAGTTGTTAAGATTCCCATCAAAGCTGGAACAGGATCTAAAGGTGGATCGGAGGGAACTGGCTGATGAGAGGTCAGGCGCATCACTTGCATTGTAAGTAAGGTTTGAACATCCAAAAAACGCATTCTCCAGGGAAGACAAAGGGATGTCACCCCACTGCTCAATCGTCAGGATTTTGGCTGTATTCGTGGCATTGTTGAAATAAATTGAAGGAAACGTCCCTACTATTTCAACTTGATATGTACTTCCATCTTCCATTCCGGAAATGACCGCATTTCCGGTTTGCCCTACAAGAGTTCCTTCCAGAATTCCAGGATTTGTCAGGTTGGTGTAGGCCACATTGTAGTTGTAGGTAAAAGTTGGTGTTCTGACGGGAATTGTGATCGTTCCTCCAGTAGCTTCCCAAGTAGTGATGAAGGGTTGCTGGTTAATGTTGTCACCCGAAATCACCCAGTTATTTGGACTGCTTGTGAGGATGTTTCTTCCCCCTAACCCTGTTGCGGAATAGGTCAATCCGGTTGCTCCAAGTGTTACGGAAGAAACGACAGATTGTCCTGCCCAGCCCGTGAGCGTGGCATCGTAATTTGCAACAGACATGCCGGAATTAGTCAACATATTTGTCATGTCAGTAACTGCCGTAATATCCCATGAACCCAAGTCCTGATCAAAGGCAGAAGCATTAATAAACATGTTGGACATATTACTAATCGATGAAGTACTGGTACCCCATGCATCCAAAGAGGCTCCACCATTATTATAGGCGGTAGCATTTTGAAACATCGCTGCCGCGTCTGTAACCGAGCTCAAATCCCAGGTACTGATGTCTTGGTTAAATGCAACTGCTCCATCAAAGACTTGTGTCAAGGTCTGTACTGCTCCGGTACCACTGCCTGCAGTCCATGTGAGTGGCTGACCTCCATTATTGTAAGAATCAGCCAAACGGAACATGAATACGATATTGGTCACGTTACTCATATCCCAGCTACTGATATCCTGATCGAATGCATCCGCATCCTGAAACATCCCTGCCATGGTTTGCGCAGAACTCACATTCCATGAATTAATGGCTTGGTTAAATGCAGTGGCCTCTCGGAACATATTTCCGAAGTTATTGACACTGCTAGGAGTCCAGGTCAAAGGGTTTGAACCTGTATTTCCTGGGTCTCCGTTGTTGAAGGAGTTTGCTCCTTGAAACATCGCAAACATTTGAGTTACGCTTGAAACGTCCCAACTGCTGAGATCCTGATTGAATGCTGTTGCGCCAAAAAACATCGAACTCATGTCCGTAGCTTGCCCTGTATTCCATGAGCTGCCTACACCAATTGGCTGATTGAAGTCGGTATTGCCTTCAAACATCCCGGCAAAATTTTGTACTGCTCCTGGAACCCAACCAGATATGTCTTGATTGAAGGGCGAGTAGGCAAACATGTAGAAAAAGCTGGTTGCATTCTCAACGGACCAATTATTTAAAGGCTGATTAAAACTGGTACTCGCAAACATGCCATTGAAATCAACGCCTGATGTCACCGTCCAACTGTTAAGTGGTTGATTAAAAAGGGTAGCTCCTTCAAACATCCCCGTGAACAACTGAACATTGGACACATCCCAAGAATCCAGATTGCCATTGAAGGAACTACAGTTAAAGAACATCCTCCCCACATCTGTCACATTGGAAAAATCCGGCGCATCTGTTGCATTGTATGTGAGGTTCGAGCATCCATTAAATGAGTTGTTGATCACCGAACCCCAGACAATATCACCCCACTGCTCGATGGTCAAAAGTTTCAACACATCACCGCCTCCATTAAAATAGATGCGAGGAAATGTTCCAGAAATACTTACAGTGTAAGTACCTGCACTAGCATAGGTATGCGAAGGTGTCAGTGAACTTCCTAGTCCACTGTAGGAGTCTGAACTACCGTCTCCCCAATCCACAATAAAGTCATAGGTAGTTCCTGGCTCAAGCGGTATTAAAATCTCATCACTTGCTGAGACTCCTGCATTAGCGGTATTCCAAGTTGTGATGAATGGATTTGGAACCTCATTAGCACCTATGTCAACTACTCCACCAGAAATTCTACTCTTGGCAGCAAAATCAAAAGGGTAAAGTTCATCGGTATCTAAATCGTCATCAACATCATATGAATCAAGGGGGAAACCAGCACTGGTTCCCATATCTACAAGCGTCGAGGTGGTAGGAATGGAGAAATCAAACCCTGCCGCATTTGCAAATTCCGGGTCTAAATTGTAGAACATATTCCCTGAAGGAGAAATGGTAACGTTATTCTGGTTATTGACAAGCGTTGCTTCGTCAAGCTCTTGCAAGGAGGAGTTCTGCAATATGACTGATACTGCACCACCAATTCCATCCTCCAGATAAATTGAGCTAACAGGCCTTTGTGTATCATTCTGCCAGAAGATCGAGTTCCGAACCTCCACATCGATAAATGCCCCTTCATTAACAACTCCAACAATTACGGTATTGTTGTTTGCACCGGTATTGTCTGCTATAACAGAATTGATTAGCTTAAAAGTAATTGCAGTACCTGTACCGGTTTGTGGATCCATGTAAACTGCAGTACCATCTCCACCATTATTCAACGTGTTCTGAGTGAAGATACAATTGAAACATGTAGCATCTATATCAGTAGTTGAAGTCGTTAGAAAGATTCCACTTCCACGTGCGGCTGTTCCTCCTCTAAACATCAAATTATTGAGTTGCGTCATTTGAGCTTGCCCTTGGATAATCAGCGCACCTCCATCTCCATCGTTTACTGCATTCTCGAAAATGAGTCCATCCAAAGTAATATTGCCTACAGTAATGTTCATAATAGGCACGGTAGAAGAACATCTAATTACGACAGGATTTGCCACCCAATCTCTCTCAGAAAGATTGCTCTCTCCTCCCACAAAGCCACCAAAAATTCCATAGCCGCTCCCTTCATTTATTGTGAGCGTTGATACGTCTGTATAGGTTCCGGTAGCTACCCAAAGCTCTGCTCCAACCGAAGGGTTTGAAGCTATTGCTGCACTGATACTGGGAAAGGCGTTGACCCATGAGCTACCATCATTTAAGCCCGAAGCATTGATATCAACATATATCACTTGGGATGAAAGCTTTGAAGAAAGAAGAAATATAAGGCCAATTAAAGCTCCTTTCAGAAAAGATAAACGACTCATTTTACGGTGAACTTAGTGGTGGTTATTTCAGATTTTGACTTAAAGTTATTCGGCTAAAAACGACAACATTGCCGCTGTTAAAGCCATGCAGATAGTCTGTTTGTAATTTAAGACCTAAACCGAAAACTTTGCTTTTCACAAGTATACTATTTCGATAAACAGCACATTTGCCACCATCACCTCACCACCACACGATAGGTCACTACGTTTTCATTGCGGCTGTTGCGGTC
>CAZQJU010000104.1:0-13854 GCA_964593185.1 uncultured Roseivirgaceae bacterium | reverse complement strand
TTGACCCACAAACAAAACGAATTTTCCGAGGCTCTTCATGTATGACCGTCCCTGAGCTATTAGTTTTGTCAAACATAACACGGAATAAAATAATCGAGAAAGGAAAATGGACAATTCGGAGCGTTTGGTGGTAGTGACAGGTGGAACCAAGGGGATAGGCAAAGCAATTGTCTACCGATTCGCCAGTGAAGGGTATGCTGTTGCTACCTGCGCCAGAAATGAAGAGGACCTGCAGCAGCTAAGAGCCGAAGTAAAGGAAACGACTGGTGTCTTACTACATACCTATGCAGCAGACCTTTCAATCCAGTCGAAAGTCAATGATTTTATTGAGTTCGTCCGGATGACAAATAAAAAGGTAGAGCTCCTTATAAATAACACCGGAGTTTTTTTTCCGGGTGAGGTGCTCACAGAGGAAGAGGGAACGTTAGAAAAGATGATGAATACCAATCTGTACAGTGCGTATCATTTGTCGAGAGGGTTAGTCCCGGACATGCGGAAAGAGCAACGAGGTCACGTGTTCAACATTTGTTCGGTGGCAAGCCTGAAGGCCTATCCAAACGGAGGCTCGTATTCTATTTCAAAGTTTGCGATGTACGGGTTTTCTCAGGCTCTCAGAGAAGAGCTAAAGGAAGATGGCATACGTGTAACCTCCGTTTTGGCTGGAGCGGTAAAGACACCAAGTTGGGATGGAGTAGATCTTCCGGACGAGCGTTTCATGAAGCCAGAAGATATTGCTGAAACCATCCTTGCCACCTACCAGTTAAGTGAGCGGACCGTAATAGAAGATATTGTATTAAGACCGCAACAGGGAGATATATGATCAACAAGTATTGCACTAGCCTGACACATTACTCTAGAAGAAAAAGCCGTGAAGTGATCATCGGAGGAGTGCCGCTTGGCGGAGATAACCCCATTCGGGTGCAGTCGATGACGACCGTGGATACGATGGATACGATGGGATCGGTGGAACAAACCTTGCGCATGGTTGCGGCCGGCTGTGAGTACGTGAGGATCACAGCACCCAGTATGAAGGAAGCCAGGAATCTGGAAAACATAAAAAATGAACTTCGAAAAAGGGGATGTAATGTACCCCTGGTAGCAGACATCCATTTCACGCCCAATGCAGCTGAGCTAGCAGCAAAAATTGTAGAGAAAGTCAGGGTGAATCCCGGCAACTATGCAGACAAGAAGAAATTCGAGGAGATAGAATACACAGATCAGGCCTATGCAGATGAGTTGAATAGAATTGAAGATAAGTTCTCCCCCCTGGTAGAAATATGCAAGGCAAATGGTACTGCCATGCGGATCGGAACGAATCACGGCTCTTTGTCGGATCGGATCATGAGCCGCTACGGTGACACGCCGCTTGGTATGGTTGAGTCTGCGCTGGAATTTATTCGAATCTGTGAGCGCATGGATTACAAAGAACTTGTGGTCTCGATGAAAAGCAGCAATCCACAGGTGATGGTTCAGGCTTACCGGTTGCTGGTTAACAAATTAGATGAAGAAGGATTGGAGCCTTATCCACTTCATTTAGGGGTGACAGAAGCCGGTGAGGCGGAGGACGGGAGGATCAAGTCTGCAGTCGGCATCGGAACGTTGCTTGAAGATGGGTTAGGAGATACCGTCCGGGTTTCGTTGACAGAAGAACCGGAAGTGGAAGGACCAGTAGCCAAGATCATGGTGGATCGATTGGTGGAAAAGCGAGGGCAAAAGGAGATCAAGGCAAGCGATCATAATTGGCCCATTCATCCATTTGAATACAAACGAAGAGCGAGCCATGAGGTCGTGAACGTGGGCAAGGAAAATGTCCCAAGAGTGATGGCGGATTTTTCCAAAGTCGAGACGATCGTCATGAAAGACCTGAAGTCCATTGGGCATTCGTATTTGCCGGAATTGGACAAATGGGGGATGAATGACCTGGGTGCCGACTACATCTATACCGGAGATCGGCCATTGGATTTTATGTTACCAAATGGACTCCGGGAGGTGATCAACTACCCGAAATGGTTGAGCGGTAGCGATAAAGAAAATAAGTATCCATACATTGCTGATTTAGAAAATGTTAAGGAACTTCATGAGAACTTAAACTTCATATATTGGAATGCAGATGACCTCAGCCAAACAATCTTTGGTTTTCTTGAAAAAGGTGCGAATACAGTGCTTATACTGCATTCTGACAACACACATCGGACCGCGAGCATTCGAAGGTTCATGGTAGAGCTCGTGAATCGAAAAATTGCGGTACCGGTACTGCTTACTTACACATTCGATGAGCTGACAGAAGACGAATTAATGATCCATGCGTCCACGGATGCTGGCACGTTAATGATTGATGGGTTGGGTGATGGAATCATGCTGTCACCTGCGTTCAAACCTTCAACGACGCAACTGAAGTTGTACAACAATACAGCATTCGGAATTCTGCAGGCTGCCAGAACGCGCATTACAAAAACAGAGTACATATCATGTCCGTCTTGCGGGCGAACACTCTTTGATCTACAGGAGACTACGGCAATGATCCGCAAGAGGACAGACCACCTGAAAGGGGTAAAGATTGGAATCATGGGTTGCATCGTGAATGGACCGGGTGAAATGGCAGATGCGGACTTTGGCTATGTTGGGTCTGGGAAGGGAAAGATTACCCTCTATAGAGGACAAGAAGTAGTGAAGCGGGGCGTTCCTTCAGAAAATGCTCTTGATGAGCTGATTGAGTTAATCAAGGAACACGGTATGTGGGTTGAACCTCATGAAAATGAACTGGTTTAAGCTACAGGTTCTGAGCCAAGAGGGTTCGATTCAAAGCATAAAATGGTGAGCCAAAAGAAAAGAGCGCAGATCAACCCATTGTACCATTACCTATTTAGTTACTATAGCATGACGTTCTTAATTATCACTTTATCTCCCATGGTAAAAGCTAATTTGTTGCTTAACTTTGCAATAAAGTTGCAAAGTTGAAAAAAGCCCTTGTTCTCGATAGAATTGGCATGTGTACATCCGTGCTCTGCATGATTCATTGTCTCTCCATACCCTTGTTTCTTCTTTTTGGCTTCGATTCGCTTTTACGTGTTTTGGACCAAGAATGGATCGAATGGACCATCATTGTTACCGCACTTGTGATCGGTCTGGTTTCTTTTTATGTGGGTTACAGAACACATCGACAACACTTTGTTCCAGTGCTGTTTGTTGCAGGTTTCCTCTTGATTGTCAATGGTGAATCTGTTCCGTACGCATTGGTTTCTGTGGGCCTATCTGTATCTGGTGCCATGGTAATTGCGTATGCACACATACAAAACTTAAAATTGAGAAGGTATGCATAGTTTGAGCAGTTTATTGATTGCATTGATGGTTCAAGTGGCAGGCTGGGAAGCCTTTGAGGACTTGAGTTATAAATGGGAGTATTCTGAACAGTTCGGAATGAAGATTGAACTGCCAGTATTCACAGAGAAGATGCAAGCCTTAGAAGGGAAGGAGATCACCTTGACCGGATATTATCTTCCCATGGACCTCGATGGCGATCGCATCATCATTTCGAAGTTACCCTATGCAGCATGTTTCTTCTGTGGAGGAGGTGCTGGCCAGGAATCTGTGGCAGAAGTTCATTTTAACAACGTCCAACGGCCCTTTAGAATGGACGAGCTCTTGACCATAAAAGGGACACTCAAATTAAATGACGATGATTATAACCATCTCATCTTTATGTTAACCGACGCAAAAGTTATACAGCAATGAAAAAACTCTTTATTCTCACGTTCGTCTTTGCCTGTACCAGTACCGCGCACGATAGCGAAATCATTAAGCAAAGCATAGAGCTGCACGAAGCTGCACTTAAGGTAAGTCAAGGTGTGGTTGATGACATTAAGACAATGGATGCTTTAACAGATAGTCTCTCTGACGATACAGTGGTACTCAAAGACTCGCTGGTCAATATCAAGCAGGCGTTTGATGCATGGGAGGAATCCATCGTAGAAGTTCCCGGTCATGATGATCATGACCACCACGACCACCACGGTCATGATCACGATCACGACCATGATCACGCTCCTAGTCCAGACCTTACCGATGAAATGGTATTGGAAATACAACAGGAGATGAAAGATCAAATTGAGAAACTGAGCAAAAGAACCAAGGCACTCCTAGCACAATTCCCTAACGAGTAAGGCAATGGGCTTGTGGCGAAGTACACGGCTTTCTTTTAGAATCATAACGAAGCGCCCGGCATTTTCGAGCATCATCATTTTGACTTTTGCGATCGCAACGATAGTAGTGTGATTGCAGTGATACACCTCTTCAGAAAACCAGGCGTTTATGAACTAACACCACTATGAAAATGGTTACCAAGTAGATTATGAGTTTTTTGTCCAGTATTCCATTTTT
Source organism: uncultured Roseivirgaceae bacterium (assembly GCA_964593185.1). Classification (GTDB taxonomy): domain Bacteria; phylum Bacteroidota; class Bacteroidia; order Cytophagales; family Cyclobacteriaceae; genus Ekhidna. Next base: position 9,477 of record CAZQJU010000104.1, on the reverse strand, counting down.
AACCACAACGAAGGATCCGCTTCAAATGTCAAGTACCTCTTGGCAGGACAGAGAGCTTATCCGTGATACAAATACCAATCTGTTTTGTTGGCGTAGACCGAGCGTAGGGAAGATTGCGGAATACCTGGAAAAGCTCAACACCTACGAGTTAGCGACGATAAGAACTCATGTTTCAGTTGAAAATCTGGCTAAGCGACTGGAAGAGCATAAGGAGGCATGGGAACAAATTGGGGCTGGGGATAGTGCTGCATTTTGGCAAGATGTCGAAATGTTGGTGCATGATTTCCTTCATTTTTCAACGTCGCGGGAAGGAACAGTTCATCTGAAGCAGCTCACATCAACGGAATGTCCTCGATTTCATGTCGATGGATACAATTTGAGGCTATTTACTACGTATGTAGGTGCCGGAACGCAATGGCTGCCCGAAAAAGGGACGAACCGAAGAGGCTTGGGTGCTGGCCATGGGAAAATTGTGAAGAATGAATCACTCATTAAGCAAATGGATGCATTTGAGGTAGGAATTCTGAAAGGGGAAGTACCAAATGCGCGAGGCAGCGTCCGGGGGATAGTGCATCGTTCTCCTGAGTTAGTGGATAAAAGCGATAGACGAATTGTTCTAAGGATAGATATATGAAACGTATACCGGTACATATCATCACGGGATTTCTGGGAGCTGGAAAAACGACGTTTTTAAATCACTTCATCAAAGAGCAGCTGCCCGAACGGATCTTGGTGATAGAAAACGAATGTGGCGCTACGAACGTAGACGGTGCCTTAGTAATGGATGGTGTGGAAGAGGTTGTGGAGTTGAGTGCTGGTTGTTTGTGTTGTTCCTTAGCGGACGGACTGCTAGACATCCTGGAAGAAGTGAGCACACGTACCGCTGAATTTGATCGATTGGTTATTGAAACCACAGGAATTGCTGATCCAAGTTCAATTCTCCAGGTGTTTCTGGAAGATCCAAGAGTTGAAAAGGTCTTTGACTTGCAGCAAGTAGTTTGTTTAGCAGATGCAAGCCAAGTGGTAGAATGGCTGTCGGAAGCGGAAGAAGCACTGCGACAAGTGGCCGTGGCTGATGTGATTTTGATGAATAAGATCGATTTGGTCTCAGAGGATCAGCTTACGGACACCATGCGTACACTGAAGGGAGTTAATCCCCAAGCCAGCATACTTAGAGGCACGAATGGGCTATTTGATGTCGAGCAATTGATGGATGTTGGCACCACTCGGCCGGCGACGATCGAAAAATCAAGTGTCTCTCATCATCACCATCACGAACATGGTACGGAGGAAAACAACAGCCATAAGATCACCACATTTACCCTGACGTTTCCTAGCCCACTTGATCTGGAGAACCTACAGTTGGATCTGAATCGCATTGTCCAACTCTATCGGCATCAAGTTTATCGGGTGAAGGGCTTCATTGCGATTCCCAATTATCCAAACAGAGTTATTTTACAATCTGCACGGAGTGCATTCATTGCCACAGATGGAACCCCGTGGGAGTCGGAACAAGAAAGGCAAGGAAAACTTGTTTTCATAGGAAGAGGGCTTAAAAAGAGCGCCTTTGAAAAAATGTTTAATCGGCATATGGTGGCTTAGTACTTCATCTAAATACCTTTCACCTATGGTTTCTAGAGATATGTACGCTTTTTTTGGTAGTTACTTTTGAAAGCGAGTATTAAATATATCATACTGACGGCCCTGATCTTCGCATTTGTTGAAGTAGCGTTTCTCGGTGGAGCGCGCTTAGTTCCGACGGACGATACGATTGAATTGCCATCTGTAGATTACTGGGAAATCTTTGCAGGCATTTCAAAAGAACGAAAGTACTTTGAAGAAGTAGACACCTACTACCGCGTTCCCGTTTTTACAGATGAGCTGCGTGAAAAGGAGGGAGAAACCATTGTATTGAGTGGCTTTTTTCTACCGTATTCAACAGAAGACTCACTGATCATTATTTCCCGTTACCCCAATGCAAGTTGTTTCTTCTGTGGGCAGGCAGGTGTTGAGTCCGTCGCTATGGTGGAACTGGAGGTTCCCAATCAAAATGCATACATCATGGATCAAATGCTTTTGGTTAAGGGGAAACTCGAATTAAATTCAACCGACATCAATCGGCTTGCCTTTGTGATTAAAGAGGCCTCGGTTGTAGAGCTTGGACTTTAGTGTGGGGAGGAAAGAGTGGGAAAGCAGTTGGTTTCCCACTCAGTTCAAAGCTAGTATCGTTTAGAAACTGATCTAAATAGTCTTCAGGTCAATGACTTCAAAATTTCTTGCATCAAAGTAGTCATCCAATCCGTAGTCCGTATTGATGATTATACCACCTAATAACGTGATTTTGTCCACGTGAAATTCATTTTTGCAGGTCCGAATGTGCTCGTGAATTTTCTCATTGATGATTTCATAGGTAGCTTCTGTGATTGCTTTCTGTTGATTATCGCTTTCGAGAATCCTATCTCGGTAGGGTAGTAAGCTTTCCTCAAGTTTCATCTGCTGATAATCATCGTCATTCATCACCGGTTTGTAATCACCTTCCTGCAGTCGGCTAAGTGCCAGCATTAGGGCACCACACGAATTTCCTGTTTGTTCCTGACGTGGTCGATACATCTTACCCAGGTCCCCATCCAGCGTGAGACCGATATGCGGGCCATAGAATATAAATGCACTGCCTTCGTCCGGAATGTGGTGAGCAAAAGCCGTCATCCCTGTCTGGCCAGCAAAAGGCAATCCGCCCAATCCGCCCATGATAAAAGGGCCGAATAGGACATTGAAAAACGTAGTGGATGGCACATTGATATCGTCCGAACAGACAGAAGTTGCCATGAGTACTTTTGAAATATCAAGTTCGTGTTCAATTTGCATTTTGCCCAGGTAATGAATTGAGGTATCCTTGGCATCTTTTGCGTTAGGAAAAAATCCCTTCACGATCTTGTCAAATTTTCTTTGGAGCATAATGTTTCGTAGTTACTGAGTATTAAAGTAGTCGTAATATGCCTGTTAATTTACTTCCATTTTGCATGATTGTGCCAAATCGCGCTGATAATTTCTTTGCGCCTTTTATGTAATGTCCATTTCATTTCAACCCGTATTTGAATACTTTTAATTGACCTATTTCTTACCTAACCTAAAGCGTATGAGAAGATTCATCCAACTTCCTCTTTCACTTGTACTACTATTTATCACGACAACACTCCTTAGTCAAAACCTGACGGAAGAGCAGTTAGCTCAACTCGAGTTCAGACACATAGGGCCTATTGGGAACCGTGTGATATCGGTTGCAGGCGTCCCGGCAGATCCCATGATCTACTATGTTGGTGCGGCCTCCGGAGGTATTTGGAAGACCATCGATGGTGGGATTCAATGGAAGCCTATTTTTGACAAAGAACGGGTTCACTCAATTGGCGCATTGGCCTTAGCTCCAAGCGATCCGGAGGTGGTCTATGCAGGTACGGGCGAATCGTTCATTCGCTCCAATGTGTCCATAGGAAAAGGTGTTTGGCGATCTACAGATGGTGGGGCGAACTGGAGTCACTTAGGACTCGAAAATACGGGCAGAATCAGTCGAATTGTGGTACACCCTACGGATCCTGACGTGGCATATGTTGCGGCGTTAGGGCATGGCTATACCCCACAGAAGGAGCGTGGAATCTACAAGACAACTGACGGTGGGAAAACATGGAAGCAGGTATTACACGTAGACACGAATACAGGTGCTTCCGATTTGGTCATGGACCCATTCAATCCTCGCATTCTCTTTGCGGGATTATGGTCGTTGGAAATCAGACCATGGACCCGAAAAAGTGGAGGCCCTGGAGGAGGTATCTATCGCTCTTTGGACGGAGGCGAAACATGGGACAAGCTTGAAGGAAATGGACTCCCCAAGGGAGAAGTTGGAAAGGTTGCACTTGCCATGACAGCAGCCAAGCAAGGAAGATTGTATGCATTGATAGAGACAGGTGATGGAATCCCACTTGATGGAGAGCCCACGAATACGGGCGAACTTTGGCGATCCGAAGATCGTGGAACGACCTTTCAACTGGTCAATTCAGATCGGGACCTGACGGGTCGGGGCGCATATTACACACGATGTACCGCCTCTCCTGACAATGCAAATGAGATTTACTTCTTTTCTGCTGCTTACGCCACCAGTATTGATGGAGGTAAAACTGCGACCCTGGCAGCTCCCGGAACCGCTCCCAATTGGGATCATCATGAAATGTGGGTGGATCCAACCAATGGCAACCGTCAAATTGTGGTGGGAGATGGGGGACTGTCTATCAGCCATAACCGTGGTAAATCATGGTACCGAGTACAGTTGCCGGTAGCCCAACTCTATCATGTGACTACAGATACGGAGGTTCCGTACAATGTATTGACCAATCGGCAAGACGGACCTTCGATGAAAGGACCAAGCCGAAGTCGGATGCAGAGCTTTTTTGGAGGATTCATTCCTACAGGAATGTGGCATGACGTAGGTGGAGGAGAGAGTGGGTTTGCTACCGCAGACCCGACCAATCCTGATATTGTCTGGTCCAGCGCATCCGGTTTTGGTGCCTTGGGTGGAGTAGTCGTGAGATACAATGAGAATACGGGCCAGTTTCGACAAGTAGAGGTGTGGCCGGAACTAACCGCTGGGACGCCTGCAGCCGATGTAAAGTATCGCTTTCAGTGGACCTTTCCATTGCTGATTTCACCTCATGATAACAATACGGTTTATGTAGCAAGTCAGTATGTACATCGAACCACGAACGGAGGGCAGAGCTGGGAAATTGTTAGCCCGGATCTTAGCCTCAATGATGCCTCAAAACAGCAGTTTTCGGGTGGACTGACCGGTGACAATATTGGTGTGGAATATGCGAATGTAGTATACGCCTTAGAAGAATCGCCCCTGAAACAAGGCTTACTTTGGGCAGGAACCAATGACGGATTGGTACACCTAAGTCAAGACAATGGGGCCAACTGGTCTAATCTGACTGCAAAGCTTCCGGAGATGCCTGCGTACGGTGCTGTGCGAAACATTGAAGCTTCTCACCACAATGAAGGGACGGCTTATTTGACAGTGGATGCACACGAGATGGGAGACTTTAAGCCGTATGTGTACGTCACTACTAACTACGGAAAATCCTGGAAGAAAATTACGGCCGGTATTGAAGCCGCTCCGTTGAACTACTGCCGCATGATCAAGGAAGATCCGGTGAATCCGAATGTACTTTATCTAGGTACGGAAAGTGCGCTGTATTTTTCACTGGATAAGGGTGCCAACTGGCAATCGCTGATGACTAACTTGCCTTCAAGCCCAATGTACTGGATGGACATCCCAACCCATTTCAACGATCTTGTTGTCGGTACCTACGGTCGAGGTATTTGGATTTTGGATGATCTTACCCCAATTCAACAGTTCACTGATGAGGTTTCAAAAAAATCGGTTCACCTATTTGATCCGAAGGATGCCTATCGATTGCAGCCTGTATCCATGGTGATGCAGTTTTTCAAGGAGCCCTCTTTCGGAGACGATCCACCAACTGGCACTTCTTTGCACTACTGGCAAGGAAATGAATCGATGGACAGCGTATCGCTTGTCATAGCAGACGCACAAGGAAATACTGTTCGCACGATCAAACACAAGGGAAAACCAGGCATCAACCGCGTTTGGTGGGATTTCAATGAGGACCCCACCACGAAGTTGGCCCTGCGGACAAAGCCGCTCTATGCCCCTTGGTATGCACTGGATGAAAAGCGCATGCGTAATTCCCTGGTTCCTCCAATGTCACTCATGGCAGTACCTGGAAATTATACTGTTACCTTAAAGGTTGGGGACACAGAGCAGTCGCAGTCGTTTCAGGTAATGAAGGACCCTAATACGGAAGGGTCCTTGGAAGACATTACCGCACAAAAAGTACTCTTAGATAAGATCCGTGGGGATTTTGAAGAGATGTCACTGGTGGTAAATGAGGCAGAAAAAATGCGACGACAATTGAAGGATTTGATTCCGATGGTGTCGAGCGAAGTGGCCGAAAATGTGATGGCGGTAGACAGTGCGGTTACCTCCGTTGAAAATCAAATCATCCAGCTCAAGCATACGGGCAAGGGTCAAGATGTTATCCGTTTGCCCGGAATGTTGATGGAAAAACTAAGCTACCTCGCAGGTACCATTGCGATTGCAGATTTCAAACCTGCTGACCAGTATATCGAGGTCTATGAAAAACTTCATGAAGAATGGTTGGGTGTCAAAAAGTCCTGGAATCAAGTGAAAGACAATGACCTTTCTTCCCTCAATGGGATGATGATGGAAAACAAGATTGGCCCATTGATCATGGGTGAAGAATAGACCGGAAACCTTTAGCGAAAACACTAACCTTTAAAATCTATGTTAAGATTTACTTGTTCTGTATTACTCGTTGCAATGTTCGTTGGTGCGACTGCACAGCGAAAAAAAGCAAAATCACAAGCTCAGACGCAAACCTACGATGAGGCGCTTTACGAGGGTATCAAATGGCGGTCCATCGGTCCATATCGTGGAGGTCGTGCAGGAACTGTCAGTGGGGTAATCGGAAATGATAATTTGTACTACATGGGCACCGCAGGAGGCGGCGTCTGGAAGACAGAAGATGCTGGAAATTCCTGGTCATGTATTTCAGATGGCTACTTTGGTGGGTCCATAGGAGCTGTTGCTGTCTCGGAGTCAGATCCAAATGTGATTTATGTGGGAGAGGGAGAGCAAACTTTACGAGGCAATGTCTCTTCAGGAAAAGGAGTGTGGCGTTCTACAGATGCAGGGGAAACCTGGAATTTCCTGGGGTTGGAAGAATCTGAGCACATCGCGCGTATACGCATTCACCCAACCAATCCGGACATTGTGTACGTAGCAGCTATTGGAAATCTTTGGAAGCCCAATACACAGCGGGGCATCTTTCGCTCCATGGACGGAGGTAAGAATTGGGAGAAAATTCTCTATGTAAGTGATAAAGCAGGAGCGGGGGATTTGGTGCTGGACCCAAACAACCCGAGAATCATGTATGCTGCCTCATGGCAGATGAAAAGAAATGGCTATCGAATGGACAGCGGAGGCCCGGATAGCAGACTATTTGTTAGTACGGATGGAGGTGACAATTGGAAAGACATCACGGAGAACAAAGGCCTGCCCCCAGGTCCCTGGGGAATAGCCGGAATTGCAGTTTCTCCAGTCAATTCCAAGCGCATCTGGACCATCATTGAAGCAGAAGAAGGAGGCGTGTATCGGTCCGACGATGGTGCCAAAACCTGGAAGAAGGTCAATCAAAATCGGGCGTTGAGGCAACGAGCCTGGTACTACAGTAGAATTACAGCGGACACCCAAAACGAAGACATTGTGTACGTGATGAACGTAAGCTACGGGGTGTCGCGAGATGGAGGGAAAACGTTCGAACTTAAAAATGCACCACACGGAGATCATCACGACCTCTGGATCGATCCGGAAAATAATCAGCGTATGATCATTGCGGACGATGGAGGTGCACAAGTTTCAAACGATGGAGGTGCAAACTGGACTACCTACCACAATCAGCCCACCGCGCAGTTTTATCGGGTGACAACTGACAATGCGTTTCCCTATCGCATTTATGGTGCTCAGCAAGACAATTCCTCAGTTCGGATTCAACATCGTTCTTCGGGACCTGCTATTTCGGAACGCCACTGGGAACCCTCAGCAGGAGGAGAGAGCGCACATCTTGCGCCTGACCCGGAAAATCCTGAAGTGGTATACGGGGGCACGTACAAGGGATACATGATGCGAATGGATCATTCCACGGGCCAGGTGAGGTCGGTCAACGTGTGGCCAGACAATCCCGCAGGATCCGGGGTGGAAGTGATGAAGTATCGGTTCAACTGGAATTTCCCAATTTTCTTCAGTCCTCATGACCCTAATAAGTTGTATGCTGGATCAAATTATCTTCATATGACTACAAATGAGGGACAATCCTGGGAAGTCATTTCACCTGACTTAACGCGGGGGGAACCGGAGACACTCCTGTCCTCAGGAGGGCCCATCACCCAAGACAATACAGGGGTCGAGTTCTATGCTAACTTGTTTGCAGGAGAAGAGTCTGAGTTGGAAGAAGGAGTTATTTGGGTAGGAAGCGACGATGGATTGGTACACGTAACGCGGGATGGTGGAGAGACCTGGGACAATGTGACACCACCCATGTCGCCAAAGCAGAACATGATCAACTGTATCGACGTAAATCCCCACCAAAAAGGAGGTGCGTACGTTGCAGCTACATCGTATAAGTTTGGTGACTATACGCCGTACTTGTACAAGACCGATGACTACGGTCAGACCTGGCAATTGATCACGAATGGCATTAAAGCAACCGATTACACGCGGGCAATTAGAGCAGATTTGACCCGACCCGGACTTTTGTACGCCGGAACAGAATGGGGTATGTACTTATCCTTTGATGACGGTGCATCTTGGCAGCCTTTCCAACTAAATCTTCCCATTGTAAGTATTCGGGATTTGCATGTGAAGGATAACAATCTGATTGCGGCAACGCATGGACGAAGCTTTTGGTTGATCGATGACCTTACACCCTTACATCAACTTTCTGAGGAGGTAGTCTCGTCTACGCATTACCTATTTAAACCAAAAGATAGCTACAGAATGCAAAGTGGTGGTTGGAGAAGAGGGAAAGCGGTCGGGAAAAATCACCCTAATGGCGTAATCTTCAACTACTACCTAAAAGAGATTTCAGAGGAAGACGACGTTTCATTGGATTTGCTCGAAATGGACGGTGATACCATTCAGTCTTTTGGTAGTCAAGCAAAAGGAAAGCAGCCAAAACTCAGCGTCAAGGCCGGAGGAAATACTTTCGTATGGGACATGCGCTACCCGGGATTCAAGACATTTGATGGCATGATACTCTACAGCTCACCAAACAGGGGTCCTAAAGCAGTTCCGGGGACCTACAAAGCGGTGCTTACAGTAAATGGTAAATCACAGGAACAGGAATTCACCATCGTGAAAGATCCAAGGTTACCCAATACGGCAGATGATTACCAAAAGCAGTTTGATTTTCTAATTAGCGTGCGGGACAAGGTCAGCGAAGCGCATGAAGCCATCATTGAAATCAGGAAGATCAGGAAGGATCTGACCTACGTTAAGGACAAGGTGGGAGATGATGGATCAAAGAGTGAGATTGTAAAGATGGCGGATGAACTTGATAACGATATGAAAGTCATTGAGAATGCCATTCACATGACCAAAAACCAAAGCTATCAGGATCCCTTGAACTTTGGTATTCGGATCAACAATCGGATTGCTTTTTTGATGGCAGACCAACAGCGAGGAGATTACCCGCCCACTGATCAGGCCATTGCTTTTAGGGATGAGGTTTTCAAAGAGCTTCAAGTTGAGTTAGACAAACTTGACACGTTGCTTGGTGAGAAAATGCCGATGTTGAATCAGAAATTGGCTGATTTAGGAATCGCGATCTTCTA
>CAZQJU010000103.1:11662-13991 GCA_964593185.1 uncultured Roseivirgaceae bacterium | reverse complement strand
TTTCTTGCCAGAAACTTCTTAATGAACTTTCTCGCCGTATCCTGAGGGTTTTGATGTTTAGTATTCGTTAAGCTTAACTCATAGAGTAACGTAAGTAGGTCAACCGTCTTGTCCATTATTGGAATGAAGATACAACAATGGTTTTATTATATAATTCCAGGTAACCTTCCTTGCTGGAAGAGATTTCACCAATCGAAAGAACCCCTTCTGAGCTAATGGATCCTCCAACCTGCTGAATAACAGCTTTTACGGCCTCTAACTCCTTGTCGAAAGCCTCTTCAAGATACAAAACTCTGGAAATGCAATCTACGATAAGCATGTCTCTTGATTGTTTTTCAATCGATTCAGTTGCAGCCGCACTTGCACTTTTCACCAGGTTTTGATGATCGCCACGCAAGATATTGAGTGACACATTCTGACTCACATTGCCTACGCAGACAAGCGCTCCATCCTCATCTACCGCAATGGGATCCCTCACGATATCTTCTTTCCCTTCCTTATAAATACCAAAAGGAAACCCTTTTGAAACACTGAAAAAGTCTGAACCTTTAAACCTAAACGAAGAGTTTGCCTCCACCACTTCTTTGTAGACCTCGTATGCAGGTCGCCAGTTCAGCTCAAAGATTTTGTTTCCATGAGTTTTGTTTGCCACAAACGGCCCAGCAACCTTCTGCCAGCCGTGCTTTACACCCAGCTTCATTTCTTCAGTAGAGAGAACAATCAGTGCCGAATCCTGATAAATACCTGTGTTATCAAAAACACAAGGTGTTTGCTGCAAACTAAGAGAACCACAGCCGGCACCAACATAGTCCACCTTATTCCAATATTGCTCATACAAGCGCTCCAGGAATCTGGAAATATTGATCATCAGACCATCGAGAAATACTAGGCAAGAATGGTCCTCATCCAATAGCTCTGGTAGCGCAAAATCCAGTTGCCCCAGTCCAATACCCCGGATGATATGCGCACCGTGACTACTTTCAACGTACTTGATAACACACCCTTGATCATGGTGACTACCCTCATTGATAACCATTGGAAAAATTCCACCTGCAACTTTAAGACCCTTTTTATTGGCATCGTCCAGAACCGCTTGAATCTCAACGTCCGTGTTTTCGGCAAAAAGAAGAAGATTAATAATGCCCGGCTTTAGGTATTTACTTATTTCAGGCAGATGATCATTGGTCAAAAACATAGTTTATTCATTTTTTACTCAAAGGAATAATGCCGAAAGTTGGTAAGTCTCAAAACGACGACGAATGACAGATATTAAGGGTTAATTGGTAAATAAGTGAAAAGAGTCCCTTAAAAATGATGCTTTGAACCCTCAAAGCTGGGTCATCGCCTATAACATTCCAATCATCCTGAAAGGTCTGACACCCATCTTGTTTCACTCTGATTCATGTGCAGCCCTTGAAAGTTTTGTAATCAAAAAATCACAATGAGAGCTAAAAACACTTCAATAATAAAAGCTACGATTGTCGCCATTGATGACAGTCCTATGATTCTCAAATTCTTAACTATTTATCTTGAAAAAGAGTATGAGGTACACACATACGATTCTACCTTAACTGCACTTCAACACTTGTCAGAAGGTCATGTGACACCAGATTGTATCCTTACCGATTTCAACTTGGGAAATGACTTGACTGGCCTGCAGTTTACGAAAGAGCTCAAAAAGATTGATCCGATCATTCCGGTGCTAATTCTATCCGGTTCTTGCGACATAGATACCAAAATCAAATGCCTTCAGGAAGGTGCAGTTGATTTCGTAAACAAACCCTTCAATCCCAAAGAATTAGTGGCTCGAATCCAAAATGCAATCTCTATTTCTCCTCAGCTTAACCAATACAGAGATGCAATATAAAATTCCCAGAAGCAAAAGGTTGTTTGATGTAGCAGTCGCAATCGTACTAATAGCCATGCTTTCCCCGCTTTTTATCATCGTGGCGATCGCCATACGACTGGAGTCCAAGGGAAAGATCTTTTACTATCAGCCACGAGTAGGCATGAACTACCAGGTTTTTCCATTTTTCAAATTCAGGTCCATGTTTCTGGGCGCGGATAAACAGGTAGGGTCCCTAATGGATTTGAGCCAGTACGGATCAACACAGACGTCAGTAAAACCCACATCGGAAGATCTGGGGGATCACGAAAACATTCGGATAGCCGACGATGGCATCAGAGTAGAGAGTGAATGGCTTATGGAAGGCCAGAACGAGGTTGAAAATTCATTTTTCAAAGTAAAGAACGACCCAAGAATAACCAAGGTAGGAAAGTTCATCAGAAAAACAAGCATAGACGAACTACCCCAACTCTTTAATGTCTT
>CAZQJU010000103.1:0-11562 GCA_964593185.1 uncultured Roseivirgaceae bacterium | reverse complement strand
TTAGTTGCAATACTACAGACGAGGAACTAGTTTCTTCACACAGTTACCTTTATCCTGAAGGTTTTGATTTTGCGACTTCCCAAAACAGTCAAATCAACATATCAGTATTGGACAATGCGGATATAGCCTTGACTGGTGTTCCCTTGCATGTTTTTGCAAACTCTGAAGATGGAAAACAACTAATTGGTTCCGGTCAGACGAATGAAGATGGAACTTTTCAGCTGAATGTACCCATAGGGAACCACATGGACGGAGTAGTAGTAGAAAGCTCGTACCTGGGAATCCCACAATCAATCGAGAAGGATGTAAGTGCCCGAATGCAGTTTACCTTGGGAGGTAAGCCAAGCTATCAGGCTGCAAACTCAGCATCCTCCAACTCAGGCGCCCGCACGACTTCGGGATTCTCCTTTATGGGTTCCTACGATGCTCAAGGAGTGCCTTACTACCTGGAACCAGTCGACGACCACATTTCTCAGGACCTCCTGGACTTAGTAAACAACACGCTACCGGAAAGGTACCCGGTGCCTATCTTCAACCCTCAATACATCGACGACGATGTAAGTTCGGATACTCAATTGAGAGACGCTGCCGACGTATGGGTTACCTACGTCCACGAAGGTGCAGGCTGGAGAAATTCGCTGGGTTACTATACGTATGATTTGGACAACCCTCCTACGAGCGCAGATGAAATTACTTCCTTAACGATCGTTTTCCCCAATGTTTCCTTCACAGGACTTGGCGGTGGCATGGAGTCTGGAAACAAGGTCTTCCTAGGGACATTCCCCGCCAATACAGGAATAGGCTGGTTTCTGGTTCCTAATAGCTGGACTGGAAGCGGGGTTGCCTGGAAAGACCAAATTAAATTCACAAATAAGGATTTTAATACCTATACCAGCACAGAATACAGAACCCATACCGTGCTGCTGAAGGACGAAGCCAGGGAAATCCTGTTGCTAGGAATGGAGGATACTACACGACCGGGTGGAGATAATGACTTCAATGATGCAGTTTTCTACGTTAGTGCAAACCCTTTCTCCGCCATTATCACCGAAAACCTGGAGGAAACAGCTACAGACGAATCCCCGGATACCGACGGTGATGGAGTAGCAGACCGTAACGACAACTATCCAATTGATCCTGATAGAGCATTTGATGTCTATACACCGGGTGAAGGCATCTATGGTTCCGTAGCTTTTGAGGACTTGTATCCATCAAAGGGAGACTTTGACATGAACGACATGGTGATAGATTACAATTTTCAGGCTGTCGCCAACGTCGCCAATAAAGTGGTAGAACTAAAAGCGAGGTTTACCTTGAAAGCCTTGGGAGCGAGAATCCACAGTGGGTATGGATTCACCCTTCCTATTGACCCATCCAGAATAAGCAGCATTACCGGTCAGGATGTTCAGACAAATGAACAAATAACGCTGAATGCCAATGGAACCGAAAGTGGGCAATCGAATTCGGTCATTCTGTTATTCGAAGATGGCTTTAGAAGCTGGGAGAACGCCTACGGCCGTACCAACACCATATCCGGCAATGGGTATGTATTGCCAAAAGAATACGAGCTCAGCATCACGTTTACAGAACCAATCAGTGCTTTGGAACTAGGGTATGCACCTTATGACCCCTTCATTTTCCACACGGAGGATAGAAGTGTGGAGGTGCACCTTTCCACTGGGAATCCCACCGACAAGGCAAACCTTAGTTTCGAGTATAACGATGACCGGTTGGAAGGAGAATTTTATAAAACATACGATGGGCTCCCTTACGGAATCAATTTACCTGTAGCGTTCGACTACCCAGAGGAGGAGAACTCCATGTCTGATGTCTTTTTGCACTTTGACACGTGGGCTAAGTCATTGGATACGGAGTATACCCATTGGTACCTCAATAGAAGTGGGTATCGGTCAGCATCAAAGATTTATCAAAAAGACTAGGCGAGCGTTTTTGTTGTACAGAAGACCCCGCCTTGTTGCGGGGTTTTCCTTTAACGATGATTTCGGTCACTGAACCGACTATTTCTACCAATCGACGCATTTCAAATATTCCAGCTCACAGACCCAACTACTTTCGAGTACAAATGAGGGACCCAGGGACCTTCTACAATAAAAACACTATCAATAATGTACTGGAAAAAAAAGCTGTATTTCATCCTGTTTGTTTTAGCACTACTGTTGCTTAAAACAACGGTAAAAGCACAGGAAAACAAGTTCGACGCGTCAAAAGAACTAACACAAGTTCAGGCTCTTTTGATCAGCGAGGCGGAGATGGATACCCTCGTAGACAAGGTGCTCAAGTCCTCCTACAAACTTAAAATGTCAGAAGCTGCAATCGCTTCCCTGCAAGAGGAAAAAAAGATCGAAAGCAGAAGTTGGATGCGCTCACTTACCGTCGGTGTGAACATGTTTGGTTATAACGTGACGCCTTCGACCTTGGAAGAAAGCAGCACCACACAGCTTTCTGTACTCTCCAATGCATCGGTCACGCTCTTGATCAGCCCCTTCGAACTTATCGGGCAGAAGAATCGGATTAAACGAGCGCAGTATCGGGTGGCCAGACAAGAAATGGTCCTGGAAAATACACGAAGAGAAATCAAAATCTATGTGACTAACAAGTTTCTGGATTACCAGGCGGCGCTAGAAGCATACATTCTGAACGAGAACAACCTCATGATCTCCAATGAACTGAAACATGTTGCTGATCAGGATTTTAAACGAGGGGTCATCTCCAATTCCGAATACAACCTCATATTGGCTGGGGTGATGCAAAACAGAATGAACCTGCTGGAAACTGAAAACCGGGTGATGAAGCTGAAGTTCGAGTTGGAAATCTTAATGAAGGACTGAAATGGAACATTTTAATCAAATTATTCGACTGCTCCTAAAGAATGCGTGGCTATTGATTGTTCTCCCACTAGTGGCAATGGTTTCACTTTGGTTCCTTACTAAGGACCAACCCAGAAACTACCAGGTCCAGTCGAAGTTCTTATATGACTTTGGAGGTGAAAGTACCAACGTCAATGGCGAGAGTTTAAACCTCAACGAAATTTACATTGAGTTCCTGAACACACTCGAAATAATCAAATCCAGAAAACTGGTGGAAAAGCTAAAGTCACAAATTGCCCTGGAAAGCATTACCAAGACTTCAGAAATCTACTCCTACGACTGGCCCAGGCATCGTGCAGGTGCAATTGAGAGCACCTTGAGGTCCATACTAGAAGATAAGCGAACTCCTTACTTGAATGATTCAGCAATTGAACTTGAAATTCAGCATTTCTACCAGATCCACAAGCTCTCTTCAGAAACGCTCATGGAGGCGATCAATGCCAGAAGGGTACAAAGCTCCAATTTTTTGGAAATAGAGATGACGTATCATGATGCTAAAGAAGTGTTTTACATGAGTAATGTGGTAAATGGTTTGCTCACTGAAGAGATGGGTAATATCAATAAACGAAACCTCAGTAAGCAAAAAGCGGTCATGGAAGAGCTGGTAGCCAAAGCGAAGGCGGAACTAGACGAAAAGGTACGGGAGTTGGAAAGCCTCAAAGTACGTAACAACATCATTAACCTCGACGAACACACTAAAGCAATTGTCACCTATCAAGTTGATCTAGAGCAATTGAGAGGAAAAATTCGCCAGCAGATAGCATCAACTAAAAAAGCGAAGGAATCCATCAAATCCGGCATTCAAAACGCGGAGTTTGTCGCGGTAAATCGTACGATCAACGAGGATGTGCTGGAAAAGAAAGATGAAGTGTACGCGACGCAGGACCTTAAGTTGGTACATCTGCAAAAAGACATAGACTACAGCAAGCTAATCCAACAACAACAGGAGATTTACAAAAACTACATCACGATAAAAGACAACCTGGAAGAGATCAGCAAAAACGCAGTGTATGATCCAACCATGGTTCATACGGGCATGACCATGCAGTTTGTAGATTTCAGTGTAGAGTCAGATCGATTGGAAGATGAATTGGTGGAACTGGACAAGGAAATAGAAAGGGTAAAAAAGTATGCAGCTTATTTTGCACCATTCGAGTCGGCCATATCCACGTTACGGGATGAAATCTCAACGGCGCAAAAGTCCTATTTGCTGTTTCTAAACAAGCTAAATATGGCCGAATCTTTAGAAGTAGGGGCCAACAGAAGTCAATTGGAACTAGTTGATCACCCGGAATTTCCATTAGAACCTCTTCCCTCAAAGACCAAACTAATTATCGTAGCGGGTGGCATGGTTGTTTTCGTACTGCTCTTTGCCTTCATTGTGGTAAACTACCTAATTGATAGTAGGATAAAAGACGTAGCCACCTTCGAAAGGAGGATGGACAGAAATGTAGTGGCGGCACTGCCCAACACTACCGAAGAAAATAATGATCCTATTCTTGCAGAAGCACTTCAGCTGATCTGCTACGAAAGCATCAAAAAGATCTCGCGAGCTATCGGACAGAGTCAGGCCATAGCTATAAATGAGTTGAGCCTGAACGATAAACCGGACCTACTAATTCAAAAGTTACAAGCATATTGGTCAAATGAAAAAGTTGGTGTCCTAAGACTTCGTGGCGAAAAGGAGGAAATGGCCAAAGAAATAGCAGTTGCCCGAAAGGCGTACGATCGTATCATTTGCCTAACCACACCTCTTCAATTCTCGCATGATGGCATCAATAGCGCAGAACTTGCAGACTGTAGTTTCCTTCACTTCAGCCTGGGAAGAATCAAGTCTGTTGCAGATGAGCGAATCGTCAGAACCTACTATCAGGAGATCGAAAATACCAGTGGTTTCATCCTCAGCAATCTCTTACCTGAATACATGGACACCTATATCGGTGAGCTGCCCAAGAAGCGAAACAGGATAAGAAGGATTTTCAAAAAAGTACTAAACCGGGATTTTGCCAGGAGCTAGATACAACTCTCATTAACTACACTTAGGAAAGTAAAAAGCCCTTTCGGACCGGTCCCTCTGAAGGGCTTTTTTATAACTGTTCTATTGACGACTACTACGGACGCTCCCTTACCTAAATTATCTGATTATCAGATGGTTCCATTTCCATTTACCGATCGATTTCGCTAGTAAACACACAAGTTCTACCACTGAACGTAAATCAACAATTTGGCATCCGCAAGCCTCTATTTTCGGGAGTACAAAGCATCCAATCAACTGGATGTAATCAAATTCTTAAAGGAAATACTACCATGGAAATCGCAGGTACAATTATCGCAAGCGCACTTTTATTCTTTGCTGCCTACGGACTGATCCTCGTCTTAGCAGGGGTCTCATATCAGCGCAGGAAAACCCCACAAAAGACCCTTCCAACAATTAAGGTCTTATTGCCTGCCTACAAACCGGATCAGATCTTCCTCGAAGTTCTGAAAAGCTTAAAGAAGGCTAAAAAGAATTATCCAATAGATGTTTTTATTCTCTTCCAAAATGCTGATAGAAGAATTGTCGATGCCGCCAATTCGTTCGGCTTTGATCAGCAAGAAAAAGTTTTTGATCATCTCCCTGGAAATAGTTACCGTCACGCATTGCAGTATTTATGTGCTGAGCACTTAGATGAATCAACACATGAGTACACCATGATTTTGGACAAGGACAACATCGTTGATACATCCTTCTTTGAAGCATTGAAAACGGTTCCGGTATCCAGTTATCATGTAGTCCAAGGCGCAAGAAATCCCATACAAACCACTGAGGGTATGCAACTTTTCGATGCTATCTCAGAAAAATACAATGACCTGATGCTACGCAAGGGAAAAATCCAGCTAGGTGGAATACTTGAGGTGAGCGGCAGTGCTGCGCTAATAAGAACTAACCTATTTAAATATGCTATCAGCAGTCTTGACGAACAAGCACCGGGATACGACAAGAATTTCATGGTGCGACTGCTCAGTTTTCCTAAAAAATTAAATACAACTTTCGTAGAAGAAATGAAGGTTTATGAGGAGAAGACCGCAGAAATCGAAAATTACAAGTCTCAGCGACTGCGTTGGTTTGGAGAACAGTACTTCAATGCGATCTACAACTTCAGGAGCTTGATAAGCAATACGTTCTTAAAAGGAAAGCTCAGAAGTATCGATTACTGGCTTACCCTTGTGAGACCTCCAAGATCCTTGCAGCTGTTAGCAACCGCATTGTTTCTTGGACTTGATCTTCTTGACGGATATCCTGGGTTCTACGCGATACCATTCCTCCTCAATCTCTTGAGCTTCGGCATTGTATCCTTTCAAGTTGTGAAGCCTGGACAGTTGCGTCAGTTCCTCAGCGGGATGGTTAGCGTTCTGGTCAGCAACATCTTCACCAGTGCTGTATGCTTACAAAAGAAGTATCAGAATACGTTCATCCATACCCGATGATCACTGAATTAACCAGCAAATCCAAAACCACCAAAATTACCGGTTGGGTTGCGGGCGGATTCTTCCTTCAGCCCATTCCCAAGGTAGTGGTCATGGTATTCCTCACCGGCATGGGAATCGCGGGAACCTACGTTGGAGGAATCAAATTAGCGGTTATTTTGATGTTGGCATTTATCGTACTCCCTCCTGTCCTGGCAGTAGTCTGGAAAACGAAGATTGGAATTTACATCCTCATTACCGCTTCATTTTTTCTAAGTGTGGGACTGCGACTTATCCCCAACCTGCCCATTGGCATGTCCATCGACTTTCTAATCTTGCTGATGCTTGTCGGAAAAGTATTCCGGCTCCAGTTTGAGCGAGACTGGTCACGCCTGAAAAGCCCTCTAACGGCCATTATCCTACTATGGGTATGCTATAATCTTTCGGAGATCGCCAACCCCTGGGCTGCCTCCAGAACTGCATTTTTCTACGTAATTCGTCCGGCAGTGGGGTACTTAATGCTCTACTTCCTGATATGGGATTCAATCAAAGGAACAAAGGAAATTAATAGCGTTTTCCATTACATCCTTTTTTTAGGCTGGATAGCGGCTATGTGGGGCATCTATCAATTCTTCTTCGGATATTTCGAATGGGAAATGGCACATGTACTACGCACGGACACCGTGCACCTGGTTTTCAACCATGGACGCTGGAGGAGTTTTGGGCCTATCGGGAGCCCTGCTCAGTACGGTATCGTTATGGCTACGTTGGCATGCATTGCGGGCAATTCCTTCTTCTACAAAAAGGGCACCCTGAAAAAAGTAACAATGGCTCTCCTGTTTTTCTGTTACCTCCTGGCCATGGTCTACAGCGGCACTCGCGCTTCCTTCATCATCCTGCCTGTCTTTTTTTTCGTGAAGGTGATCATCAGTGGAAACAAGAAATTGTACTTAACCATCATTCTGGGCATTTTGGGTCTGATCATACTTGCTAAGGTTCCTACCAACAACTACCAGATCCAACGAATCCAGTCCGTATTTAATGCCAAAGACGATAAGTCCTATCAGATTCGTGAAGCAAATCGTAAAATGATCACTCCCTGGATCATCAGGCATCCAATTGGTGGAGGTTTAGGAAGCACGGGAGTCTGGGGCCAAAGGTTCAGTCCGGGGACGTTTCTTGCTAACTTTCCACCTGATTCCGGAATCATTAGGGTAGCGGTAGAGCTTGGATGGATTGGTTTGATTATCTTCCTTTTGATTTATTTCCAAGCTTTCTTCAAAGGAACGAGAGGCCTTTGGAAAATGAAAATAAGCGAGCACAGAGACAAAGTGGAAAGCATTACTTGCTGCTTACCAGCTTGGGGGCTGGTAGAGATGGGTCAGGAAGTGGCAGGAGTTTTTCCCATGAGTCTATTGTTTTGGGTATTCCTGGCCGTTCTATTCACCACATTGAAATATGAAAAAACTGAAACTGAGACAGGTCACTGACCACCACCTCAACTCAGGGATTGGAAGGTACAGCTTTGAGCTTAGCAAAGCGCTAAGAGCCCTGGGGCATGATACACGCCTGTCCAAACTCTACAAAAAAGATGGTGATGACACACGCTTTGATCGTAAGTTTGACTGGATCGATCAAATTCATTATAGGTCTCTACGAGACCTACACCCGTACCTCCTGCCCTACTTTATTGGTACACACCTACTTCTTAGGAAAGCAGATATATACCATGCGCATTGGTTCATGGCAGGGCTTGGCTTGATAAAAGCAGGCAAGAAGAAAAAGGTGATCACCATGCATGATGTTTCGCTCCTGCATGAAATGGAGCAGGAAGGAAAGTTTGTGGACTATTATCGCAACTCCCTCAACCGTTTTGCTGCTGAAGGCACCCCGATTATTGTCGTCTCTGAGAGTGCCAAGCGCGATGCCATGACCTACAGCAACCTCAGGGAAGAACAGCTTTTCCCGGTTTACAATGGCATCAACTTCCAACAGTTTTTTCCAAAGGAAAAGTCCCGGGATACTGCGCTACCTTTTCAGTTGGTTTATGCAGGAGGTCTAAGCCCGAGAAAAAACTTGGAGTTATTGCTCCACTCATGTGCGATACTTGAGTCTAGAAACATAGATTATCAACTTCACATTGCAGGAAACCATCCGGACCGCACGCCCTATCCAAAACAGGTCAAAGATCTAAAACTTAAAAACGTTAAATTCTGTGGCTTCATAGCTGACGAGGCCATGAACGACTTCTACAATCAAGCAGATTTGTTCGTGTACGCTAGCAAGTACGAGGGCTTCGGATTCGCCACCTTGGAAGCGATGGCAGCCGGCATACCTGTCCTCACCACTTCCGGAGGTTCACTGGGAGAGGTTTCAGGAGGGGGAGCCCAGGTCGTGGATTACGACGCAGAAGCATTTGCTGAGGCAATAATCTCCCTAATTCAGCAGCCGGAAAACAGAAAAAAGCTAGCATCGAAAGGAGCTGAATGGGTGAAGCAGTACACGTGGAAAAACTGCGCAGAAAATACACTCAAAGTTTATCAAACCATTTCATCATGAAGGGAATCATCGCATCAACACTCAACAGAAACTGTGGAGTAGGCCAGTATACCGAAAAGCTTGCACAGCAGCTTCGGACCAAGATGGACAGCCTTAGCGTGTATCGAAAAGACGACCCAGACCATGAATTGTTCTTCACCTACCCTTATCGCTCTTTTCGAAGTTTACAACATCATGTAGCACCTTATTTTCTTTCAAAAGCGCTCAAAAACCTGGAGGCTGACATCTGGCATGCTGATTACCTGGGAGCTTACTATGGCATGGAACTGGCGGGTATCAAGCAGCCAAAAGTAGTCACCGTCCACGATGCAATCCCCTTTCATTACCCTGGTAGGAGACTTGACTTTGCTGTGTATAAGTTTCAGCTAAAGCAGGCCATTAGAAAAGCAAAATTTCTCGTTGTGGTTTCTGAAGCAGCACGTCGGGATCTTATCCAGCAAACCGGAATTAACCCTGATCAGGTAGTAGCTATTCCTAATGGGCTACCCCTAGAGGAGCTGGAAACACACCCAAAAGAAAACGAACGATTCACTATCCGCTACCTCGGTGGATTAGGTGCACCTCACAAAAATGTCAGCCTTTTGATACGTGCAGCCAAGCTTTTGGAAGACAAAGGGCTTAACTTCTCACTTCAGTTGGGAGGGTATGCTCCTGAAAAGTTCTTTTTAAAGGATCTGGTAAAGCAGCTAAACCTGAAATCGGTACAGTTCACAGGCTTTGTACCAGATCAGGAAAAAAGCGATTTTTTGGGCAGCGCGGACTTATTCGCTTACCCCAGCTTAATCGAGGGGTTTGGTTTCCCTCCTCTGGAAGCGATGGCCTGCGGTACAGCAGTCATCACCACCAACATTCCTGTGTTTAGAGAACTCCTTGAAGATGCTGTGTTGATGGCGGATCCAACGCCCGACGCCTTTGCAGTAGGCATTGAACGCCTTATGAAAGAAGAGAACCTCAGAAAGGATTTTGCATCCAGGGGTTTGGAAAAAGCACAACACTATACGTGGGAGGATGCAGCCACAAAGACTTTGGAGCTGTATAACGATGCAATCGGTTCTTAAACTGACCAAGCCCTACCAAGTTTGTTTTCATCTTCACTGCAGCTAATGTTACAGTTTTCATTTCCATGCTATGTCAAAAGCGTGTATAAAAAAGTAGATTGAGGTTACTGATTCACAGTAGCCATGTGTAATACTTGACCTTGAGTAGAAGAAGATAAAAAGCCATGACCGAATACTCGGCCATGGTTTCACCATCACTCAACTAATCAAATCTCTTTACTTACTTCATGTAGATTTTACTTGTATTTCTGTTGCCACTGGCATCTGTGTACCAATCACTGTTTAAAATGCCACTTGATTCTCCCCAGGGAATGAAATAATTGTACGCCTGATCGATTCGTATCCCTTCTTCGGGATAACGAAACTGATGTGCTATATTGATTGCAAAGGGGACATTATTTGAAGAGACATAATACCTATTCAGAGATGGGTCCGTGGTGTCGTCATTGGTCCCATACAAAGTACCGTTCGCCAATGCAGTAGGCAGGTGATTGCGCAAGTGGCATTCCCTTGAGCGGTCGTTGTTGATGAAGATAAACGGATTGTAAGGTGCACCTGACAGCGAAGATGCAGGAATCAATTCACTAAAATCCACCACGATATTGTAAACCTTTTCTTCAACTTTGGGTCTTGCAGGATCTGCATTGATCACATTTCCACCACCAAGCTCGCCCAGTGAATTTGTAAAAGCGATAATCGTAGGCATGTTTTGCCCTTTCTCCAGTCCCTTTCCATTCATCATGGAAGCAGGTGCGTTGCTTCCTGTCACAGACTCAATCACAGATTCTATGATCGGGAGCTGGATCCCAAAACCATTTTGGAACTCTCCTCCAGCTGCTACCAGCCTCAGTTCGATAATCATTCTGATGGCATGATTATCGCCATTGATAAGCGAGGTTACCTTATACCTTACGACCAAATCATTGAAGTCGTAGTCCCCCTTTGAAGGCCAGTTGTCTTCGAAGGCTAACGTTCCGTATCCAAGTTTGGATGGGGTGTAAATATTGCCACTTGCAATGGGATCTTCCGGATATTCATCCAACTGATTAATCACCCCATCACCGTCTATGTCCGCATCCTCGTCGTTGGTTATTCCGTCGCCATCCATGTCGTCATCATCCTCATTCAATACACCATCACCGTCCACATCCTTATCTTTTTCATCTATGATACCATCGCCATCCATATCGTCATCCTCTTCGTTCGGCACTCCATCTCCATCACTATCGGAGTCATTGCCAGTTTCATCCGTGTTGGAAAAGTCACATTTCCATGCTGTCAGATCATTTATTTTGTGGTTGTAAGTCTTCACAACTTGGTAGGATCCGTCTTCTTTGCTGATCTCAATCAGTCTTGAATTAGCATCATTAGTCCCCACGAATATCCTATCCTGTCGGTCTATCGCCATCGAGGTTAGCTGAAAGGGAAAGTTTTCAGCACTAATTCGGGTAATGCTGGCCACACCTGCTGCCGCATTCAGTTCAGTGAACTTATAAAGTCCGGAAAAGCATGCCAGATAAAGGGACCCTTCCGAATCAAAAGCGAGATCTCCACCAGCACTGCTATTCACAAAACCGCTAATACTGTATTGCTGAATCACTTGATTAGTT
>CAZQJU010000102.1:0-14009 GCA_964593185.1 uncultured Roseivirgaceae bacterium | reverse complement strand
AAGGTAGAATATTAGTAGCCATGAGTGGCGGCATCGATAGCTCCCTAGCCGCTGTGTTGCTACACGAAGAAGGATATGAGGTGATAGGCATGACCATGAAGACATGGGACTATCAGAACTCAGGAGGGAGCAAGAAAGAAACCGGATGCTGTAGCTTGGACAGCATCAACGATGCAAGAAACATTGCAGTAAGCCTAGGTTTTCCACATTACATCATTGACATCCGAAACGAGTTTGGCGATGCCGTCATTGATTACTTTACCGATGAGTATGTAGCTGGGAGAACACCCAACCCGTGTGTAATGTGCAATACGCACATCAAATGGGACGCGCTACTCAGAAGAGCAGATCAGTTGGATTGTGAGTTTATCGCAACGGGACACTATGCCAATATCAGGCAAGAAAACGATCGTTATGTCGTTTCCAAAGGAATTGATGGCTACAAAGATCAATCGTATGCGCTTTGGGGCATTTCCCAGCAAAGCCTCAGCCGTACAAAATATCCATTGGGAGGTCTTCGGAAGTCCGAAATCTATGAGATGGCAAAAGATCGAGGGTTTGTTGAGCTTGTAACCAAGTCTGAGTCCTATGAAATATGCTTTGTTCCGGACAATGACTACCGTGGATTTTTAAAGCGGCGTGTCCCTGCATTGCAGGAGGAAGTTGCCGGTGGAGAGTTCGTTTTGGAGGAGACCGGAGAAGTAATCGGAACACATGAAGGGTACCCTTTTTACACAGTCGGTCAAAGAAAAGGGCTAGGTGTAGCGTTAGGTTATCCAGTATACGTTACCGAAATTCAAAAAGAAAAGAACCGGGTGTTGTTAGGAACTTTTGATGAGTTAAGCCGAAATGGGATGTATGTAAGGCAACTAAATATGCAAAAGTATGCCTCCATTGAGGGTAGCAAAAAGGACACCGTGACGAAAGTGCGTTACAATGATTCGGGGACACCAGCAGTCATTGAACAAATCGGTGACACCATGAAAGTGTATTTTGGTAAAGGCGTAAGTGCAATTGCCCCCGGCCAGGCTGCTGTCTTCTACGAAGGCGATGACGTGATTGGTGGAGGCTGGATTCACGCAAGTTTTAACAATAGCTCAAACAATTGAAACGACAAGGTATTTCGTTAATGCAACAGGTTCAGGCCTTGCTACGAAAAGTCTCCATATGGGGATTCCTGGGAACGGTGTCCTTGTTGGTGTCCTGCAACGAATCCCTACCTGTCGATGAAAGTACCCTGGGGTATGATTTCTATCCTGTTTCGGTTGGTCAATTTCGGATCTACGATGTTGAAGAGATTCAATACCGCATTACTAGATTTGATACTGCCACCTATCAACTCAGGGAGACGATCATTGATTCGATCGTATCACTCGATCAAATTACCTATATACTGCAAAGAGATATTCGTGCAAATGAGGCTGAAGAATGGGAAGTTGATTCTTTGTGGTCTATTGCGCCAACGGACCTGTATGTTGCTGTCACCGAAAACAGTATCCCATTTATCAAGTTAACTTTTCCGGTAAGGGAGGGAATTGAGTGGGACGGAAACAGCTTGAATTCACGTACCAATCAAACGTATTACTATCAGACGGTCAGTGAGAGCACATTCGATGATATCAGCCCTTCAGATCTGATTAGGGTGGTGATTGAAGACATTCCTGAAAATACTACGGGCATTGATCTGCGGAGTGAGGTCTTCGCTCGAAACATTGGACTGGTAGAAAAAGATTATCTGACGCAAGTCAAGTGTACTTCCGGAAACTGTGGGGATGACTTTGGGGAGGTAGAAGGTGGAAGGTCTTTAAAACAGCGATTGGTGGAATTTGGAGTTTTGAATGAATAGTAAATGAAATTTTTTGTGCTTTTTTTGATAGGATGCCTAAGTGGCGTGCTTGCGGTTGCTCAGGAGCAGGATCGGTACTTTATCTATTTCAAAAACAAAGGAGCCGCCACAAATACCTATGCGCTGAATGCACCGGAAGCATTTCTTGGGCAGCGGGCATTGGACAGAAGAATGAAAGAGGGAATCACGGTTGATTCAACGGACCTGCCGGTCAATAGCTCCTATGCGGAACAAGTGTCTGCTACGGGCGCAGACGTATTCTTCGCTTCGAAGTGGTTGAATGGAATCTTGATCCAAGCAACCGCCGCCGACATCAATCAGATAAAGTCACTAGCATTTGTTGATAGCGTCCGGTTGGTAGCCGCAGGAACACGACTAGTGAAAACCCCTGACACCGTAGAAGAACCAACATCCTTCGATCCTCCAGCGGAAATTTTAGGTGACACTGATATACAGTTAATGATGTTAGGCGCTGATTTGATGCATGAAGATGACCTGCTAGGACAAGGCATACAGGTAGCCGTCTTCGACAATGGATTCACCGGAGTAAATCGCTATTCGCCTTTTGAACATTTATGGGCCAATGAGCAGATCGTCGCCACAAAGGATTTTGTGGAGAATTCCGGGAATGTGTATCAATTCGGAAGCCATGGAACGTCCGTGTTTTCCATCATTGGAGCGCGCTATGCGAATGACACCATGGCCTATACAGGGATCGCAAATGGTGCTGACTTTATCCTTTGTGTTACGGAGGATAATCAAGGCGAAAATACACTTGAAGAGTACAATTGGGTGTTTGCCGCAGAGTATGCTGACAGCATTGGTGTTGATATTATTAACAGTAGTTTGGGGTATCGAACCTTTGACATTGAAGCACATGATTACAGCTTTGATGATCTTGATGGAAATACCTCCATCATCACCAGGGCTGTAGAAATGGCTGCAAGCAAAGGAATACTGGTGGCTACCAGTGCTGGAAACTCCGGCAGAAGGTCGGCTCCAGGCAATCTCATCAGTCATCCGGGTGATGCTGACAGTGTCTTGGTGGTGGCAAGTGTGGATCCGGATTTTACGCGTTCAGAATTTAGTTCTGTTGGGCCTACAATCGATGGAAGGACGAAACCTGATATCGCGGCCTTCGGTAACGGAACGGCAGTTGTGCGCGGGAATGGCGACATTGAAAGGGGTGGAGGCACCAGTTTTGCGTCGCCTCTGATTGCCGGATTTGCAGCGGGCATTTTGCAAGCGAACCCTGAATGGACCAGCCAAGACGTTATTCGTGCGATAACAAACTCAGGTCACAAAAGCCTTCAACCTGATTCGCTATTAGGTTACGGGGTACCCAACTATTCTTATGCAGTCACTGGAGAAGCAAGGTCCCTTTCTGTTGAAGACATTTTAGAAGAAAGGGTGACGATCTATCCCAATCCCTTCACAGGGAATAGTTTAAATATCCGCTTCAGCGAAGCGTTTGCGTCAGACTTAAGCATTCGCGTAGTAGACGCAAACGGCAAACTCTTGTTTTCCAAGGAATTTGCTCAAGAGGAGATCGCCACCGAAATGAAATTGACATTGGATAGCATACAACAAGGACTATATTACTTATTCTTGCAAACAGAAAGTACGCAACGTGTAGTCAAGTTGATCAACTTCTAATATGTCCAAAAAACGCATAGCACCTTCTTTTCTGGCAGCTGACTTCGGGAACATACAGCGAGATGTGGAAATGTTAAACGCTAGTGAGGCAGACTATATCCACATTGACATCATGGATGGCGTTTTTGTTCCTAATATTTCTTTTGGTTTTCCGGTCTGTGCCGCAATCCACAAACATGCACGTAAGCCAATGGATTTTCATCTGATGGTAACGGATCCGAATCCATACCTGGAGGATTGTATAGAGACCGGTGCTGAGATTATTACCGTGCACTATGAGACGTGTGATCACTTGCACCGCACAGTCAGTCGGATCAAGGAACTTGGGGCCAAGGCCGGGGTGGTCATAAATCCCCACGTTGCAATCGAAAATCTGTTTGATATACTTCCCTTTGTCGATTTAGTTTTGCTGATGTCCGTTAATCCGGGTTTCGGGGGACAGAAGTTTATTGAAACAACATTTGACCGTGTCGCACGCTTGCGAAAGAAGATTGATCAGATTAATCCAGCCATCTTAATCGAAGTAGATGGTGGAGTAAATGATTCTAATGCCGGAGAATTGTTTAAACACGGAGCAGATATACTAGTCGCCGGAAGTTTCGTTTTTAAATCTGATGATCCTGCCCAAACCATCGCCAATCTCAAAAAGGCATAGCTTCTTGAAGCGCTTCTTAATTTCGATACCCGTCTTGTTTACAGTCTTTCTGTGCGCAGGACAGTCCTCATCAATTGAGGGATATATCATCGATGAGTTTGGAGACCCTGTACCGGCCGTAAACGTAATCCTCAAATCAGATCGAACGATTGGGACCATTTCAAACGCTGAGGGCTACTTTCGGCTAGAATTAAACGAGGGGACCTATGATATCATGTTCTCTCATGTGCAGTATGGCTTGCATGAGCTTGCCAATATTCCCACCGGGGTTAGTGATTTTAAGGTTACACTTAAGCTGCAAAGCCAAGTACTAGAAGGGGTGGAAATTGAAGGGGACCGAGAACGTGATGCACTTGATCCAGGCAGACGTATTGATTCACGATCAGCACGCAATCTTCCCTCAGCCTTTGGGGACTTCAATAAAGTCCTTCTGACGCTACCTGGCGTCTCGGGAAACAATGAGCTTTCTTCCGCCTACAATGTACGTGGGGGTAATTTTGATGAAAACCTGGTGTATGTCAATGACATTCCGGTGTACCGACCTTTTCTCGCCAATGCAGGAAGGCAAGAGGGGTTAAGTTTCGTCAACCCTGATCTGGTCAATGACATCAACTTTTATGCAGGTGGCTGGGAAGCCAAGTACGGCGATAAGCTTTCTTCGTCCTTGAACATCGATTACAAAGAACCCGAGACCTTAGAAGGAAACATCACTTTTGGGCTACTTGGAGGATCTGCCTATCTAGGAAATCGCATCAACGACAATGTGCAATACCTTTTTGGTGCACGACACAGCGATTCAAGATACCTGCTTAATACCTTGGAAACGGAAGGACAGTATTTACCGGCTTACACCGACATTCAGGGATTTTTGACGTTCGACCTATCGGGGAAAGGCCAACAGATCAATCGGACCAAACTCAATTGGCTGTTTTCCTACGGTCGCAATCGGTACTTAACCTTGCCTGTGTCACAAACCACTGAATTCGGGTCTGTTTCACAAAATCTCAGGATCGAGACGGCGTTTGAAGGGAGGGAGGAACTTGACTACGATACCTATCAAACCGGGTTTAACTTGTCCCATCGTTGGTCCAATCGTTTCTTAAGCCGATGGATTTTATCGGGAGTAAATACCAAGGAACGTGAGAATTATACAGTCGAGGGGGCGTATCGAATCTGTGATGTAGACAACAACCCAAACTCAAACAGTTTCAATGATTGCGTGGTAACCCGAGGCGTTGGTACCAACTATACAAGTGGAAGAAACAGATTGGAAGCCACGTTACTGAACGCTGAGTGGCGTAATGAATGGCTGATTTCCGATTGGTCCGTGCTCGAAGGTGGATTTGGGTATGCCAGAAATGAGATTGAGGATGAACTAAATGAATTTGCTTTCCTGGACTCGGCCGGCTTTAGCAACCTGAATGAAAGCACCTTCAACGAACTTCGTTTAAACACGAATACCATCACAGGATACCTTCAAACGGCGGTGTTTTCCAAAGACTCCATGCACGCAATCAATGCAGGCATTCGAGCCAACTATCTAGACTTTAGCGATCAATTACTTCTCAGTCCTCGGTTCATCTATCGCCTAAAACCAAGATGGGAAAAAGAAACTTCCTTCAGAATTTCCATTGGACGATACAGTCAACCTCCCTTTTATCGTGAAGTAAGAGACCAATCCGGTACCATCCGAAACAATGTGACCGCACAGAAATCACTTCACGTAATTGGTGCCATGGAACGCATCTACCAATGGTGGGGCCGCCCCTTTTTATTGTCTGTCGAAGGATATTACAAGTCACTGCAAGATGTGGTCCCCTACGACATAGACAACGTACGCCTAAGGTATTTTGCCAACAACAATGCGGATGCAAGGGCCTATGGCATGGATTTTCGTATCAATGGTGAGTTTATCCGAGGTACACAATCCTGGTTTAGTTTGGGTTTTCTCAAAACGCAGGAAGACATTGCAGAGGACGACAAAGGGTACATCAGAAGACCAACGGATCAAAATGTCAATTTGGCTTTCTATTTTGAGGATCATCTGCCAAATGATCCGTCGCTGCGGGTATATGTAAACACCGTGTTTGGTTCAGGCTTTCCTTTGGGCCCTCCCAACAATTTTAACGCAAGAAATATTTTTTCTGGGGACGAATACTATCGATTGGACATAGGGCTTTCTAAATCGTTTAAGTTAACTAACCATAACTACCTGAAAATGATCTGGTTAAGGCTGGAGATGTTGAATGCTTTCGGTGCGGACAATACCTTGTCTTATTCCTGGATTCAAGACGTTAACGGAGCACAATTAGCAATTCCCAATTCATTATCGGCAAGGTTTTTGAATTTGAAGATCTCAGCAGATTTTTAAGTTTAAAAACCAAATTGTAAAATGAAAAAAGTACTAATAGCCTTTTCACTAATCGGAGCAGCTTTTCTAAGCCATGGACAAGAGTTTAAAGTAATTACCGTAGTCGAATCCATTGTGCCTGGTGGAGCCGGAAGATCTCGAATCATTGAAACCCAGTCAGAGATTGATGTAAATGATTTTACCACAGAGCGTACAGATGGGAAGAAAAGCGGACAGAAGGACATTAAGCGATCAGATGCCAAGGTCGAAAAGTTTAAGGAGTCTAAGCTTCTGAACTTCTACAGCCTTGCAGGGATCAACTTTCAGAACATTGCTTCGAATGATGCGTTGATTTCCTCCAAACTGAATCAAATGAGTCAGGACGGATGGGAACTTGCCTTTGTGATCGGTGGTGTAGAAAGTGATGCCGGTAAGACAGACGATAATGGCATATTTATAACGAGATTTGTATTTAAGAAATGAAGAACATGAAATCATCAATCAAACTTTCAATGATTGCATTTGCGGTAGTGATCTTAGCCGGGTGTAATCGACAAGTGACACGAATTAGCCCGGATCAGCAAGTTGACTTGAGTGGTCGATGGAATGATACGGATTCAAAACTCGTGGCAGAAGAAATGATCAAGGACGTTACAGGCAGACCATGGCACAATGATTTTCGATTGACAGAGAGTCGGAAACCTACCGTCATTGTCGGATACGTTCAGAATAAGAGCAATGAACACATCGAAGCGGAAACGTTCATCAAAGACATTGAGCGTGAGTTTATCAATTCCGGATTTGTACGTGTAGTTTCCAACTCCGAATTCCGTGAAAAACTGCGGGAAGAGCGAGCGGAGCAAGGAGAATTTGCATCCCCGGAAACACAGGCGAAGTGGGGGAAAGAACTGGGCGCCGACTTCATGATGTTTGGCGTAATTACCGCGTTGGTCGATTCGTACAAAAAAGAGAAGGTGGTGAATTACAAGGTCAATCTTGAACTTTCCAATATCGAGACCAATGAAAAGGTATGGATCGGGGACAAGGAGATCAAGAAATACATCAAGAACTAAACACGATTTTTCAGCATTGAAGTGCCAACATCGGGACTTTCGTTCCGATGGCACTCCACACCTAATTCGGAATACGATCTCATGAAGTTCCGCCTTTCCTATATTGTCTGTTTCCTCTGTCTTGTGGGATGTGCCTCGTTCTACGAACTCAACTATGAGTTCAACAAACGCTTTGAGAACGGAGACATCGAGCAAGCTGCCGTTGTTTTGGACCAAAACAAGAAGGCTGCCAAAAGCAAAACCCGGTTCTTGTATTATGCCAATCAAGGGATCGTCGAGCATTTGTTAGGCAACTACGGAGAAAGCAATAAGTGGCTTGAAGAAGCTTACTTATTTGGCGAGGATTACCGCAGAAACTACTTGAACTTCGCGGCATCTTACTTCCTGAACCCGAATCTGATTGTGTATCCAGGAGAGGACCATGAACACCTCATGCTCCTGTATTACAAGGCCCTTAACTTCTTAAAGATGGAAGACTACGAGGCAGCCCTGGTAGAGTGCCGCCGACTAAATCAAAGGCTTTACGAATTAGGAGACAAGTACAGATCCGAAAAAAAGTACCAAAAGGACGCTTTCATACATAATCTCATGGGGATTATCTACGATGCTTCAGGGGATTACAACAATGCATTCATCGCGTACCGAAATGCGCTTAATATCTACACCAATGAATACGTGGATATGTTTGCATTTCCTGTTCCCAATCAGCTTAAACGGGATCTTATCCGGACCGGAGAATTGGCCGGATTTACCGAAGAAGTCGATTCCTACGAAGAAGCCTTTCAGATGACCTACGAGCCCTACGCACCCGATGGCGGTGATTTGGTTTTTTTCTGGCACAATGGACTAGCACCGATCAAGGATCAATGGTCACTAAACTTTGTTGTTTCTTCCGGAGTGGGTCAGGTATTTTTCGAAAACGATGACCTGGGACTCAACTTCCCATTCGTTTATGATGCGGATGACTACGATACCGATATTCGAGACCTTAAAGGGCTAAGGATCGCCTTTCCAAAATACGTGGAACGCATACCTTATTTTACCTATGCTGACCTCCGCGTAGGCGGGCGGTACTTCCAAATGGAGATGGCACAAGACATCAACGCCATTGCCTTCAAAACGCTCAATGAACGGATG
Source organism: uncultured Roseivirgaceae bacterium (assembly GCA_964593185.1). Classification (GTDB taxonomy): domain Bacteria; phylum Bacteroidota; class Bacteroidia; order Cytophagales; family Cyclobacteriaceae; genus Ekhidna. The sequence continues at coordinate 5,292 of CAZQJU010000102.1, read as the reverse complement.
TTGGAGGAACTAGGAAAGGGGTTGTTACGGGTTGCGATCAAAAAGGAAGTAGAAAAACAGGTACGAAAAGAGAATGAAACACTCGGCTTTCTTGTAGGCGCGCTGAATTTCGCCTCAGAGCAAGCTGACACCCGAAACTGGCAGACCCTGCCACATAGCATTTACTACACCCGTGTTCCGTTGGAAAAAGGAGAGAATGAAATTCAACTGTACACAGATGGACCGAGGGCCGAAAATGCGCAAGAGTTTACGTTTACCGGTCAGCCTGGAAAAACCCAATTTCAGACGTTCCAGTCCTTGGAAACGGACATTGCTTTTTAACAGTGAGGACTGAATCCTTTGCTATTTGGATAAAAGGGATTTAATTTGAAGTCTATCAAAACGTAACATAAAAGCCTATGATCACCGAATATGAGATAGAGAGCATGATGGAATATCCTGAGATTAAGGAAGCCACCCTTGCACTCAAAAAGGAGTTCCTCAAAGAAGAAGCACCTTACTTGGAAATTGGTGACGAGGATTTTTACTCTCTGGTAGTCATGACTCCAACCATAGGCATTGCCATGGCAGACGGAACCATCAGTTTTTTCGAGGAGATGGCGCTCAACAAAAAGGCCAGGAAACTATCCAAAGGCGGGTATTTTATGAAGAAAGACCCAGTGGTGTATGCCATGAAGTTTTTAGTTAAGAATTATTACAACTGGTCAGATCGTTTTTTCGAAGTGCTAAAGCTCACCATAAAGACGGCCATCAATGTGGATGACCTGAAACTGAAGAAATTCGATGACTCAGGAGAAGTTGATTACGCAGCCTACAAACAGGCAATATTGGCTGCTCCGTACCTATTGATTCGATTTATCTCGAGCTTCTTCTTGGAAAATGACGAGGACATCATCAATAGCGACCACAAAATCGGTAAGAACGAATACCAACGGCTCATTATCATTGGTGAAAAGCTAGAGTTGGACAAAATCCCGGTGTTTCAAATGTTTTGCCACACTTTTAAATAATTAGTGCGCATCTTCTTCGTTTGGGACATAATGAGCAAATACCGCTATCTGTTTACGCTGGTTATCGTCCTGAGTCTTCTGGGCTCTTGCAACAGTGATGATCCCATCCCTACATCAACACTCAATACGGACTCTGTAATCACTGCATGGCTTGATTCTGCTAGTATTACAGCCACAAGAGATGAAAGCGGTGTCTACTATTACCCTGTAAACTTAAATCCTACGGGCAGTACGATCGGTGCAGCAGGGCAGGTGCTAGGGATCTACTATACGTTGCTTGATTTGGACAGTGCACAGATTGATAGTTACCAACCTATAGATGGAGATTCCCTGCTTTACAAGTATGCGAGTAATGCCATGTTCCCGCTGGGTGTAGATCAGGTGATCGGATTCATGCGGGTGGGGGAAACGTATAATTTCCTCTTACCTCCCAATCAGGGATATCAAGATGCGCCTTCAATCACTACCACAGATGCAACCGGAGTAGTGCTTCTACAAGTGAGCTTGGTAAGTGTTTTAACAGAAGCAGAAGTAAATACTGTCGAATTGGCTCAAATCGATGATTACATCCGGATAAATGACTTAAACGACACCTTAAGCATCACCATCGAACGGATTGACACTACGTTTCTGGGCATGCAGATTCTGTCAATTGATACGACATTTAATTACGAGATTGATAGCGTCCAATATTTTAACTCAGGAGTGCGCTACAAGGAACTATCAGCTGGTTCAGGGCTTGTGGGGCAAAATGGTGATACGATTACTATCGATTATCAGATTACGTATCTCGACGGCACAGCGATTTCATCGCGTTCCAATTTTACCTACGAGTTAGGATCGGGTATTCCGGATGTGCTTATACCCGGGCTGGAGTTTGGCTTGACTTTGATGGCTCCGGGTGCGGAGGGGATCATTATGATCCCTTCGTCACAAGCCTATCGTGAAAGCGCAAGGGTTATTCCATCCTTCATCATTCCTGAATTGATCGATGCAAGGATCATTCCCGACTATGTTGACCAGGTCGAGCCTTACCGGACGCTGGTGTTCAATGTAACCCGAGTCCAATGATGGTGATGGGCCACATGTCAAATACTGTAAATTTGTCTTTCTTTTGATGGTGTTTGTCAGACGATATGTACTTGCGCTCCTAGGTGTGCTGTCTTTTGCTGCTTCAGTAGCACAGGACAACATCTATCAGCAATACAACATTTACAGAAATCCTGCGCGCGTGGTCATGAATATGTTTAGCATCACCGTGACCACTGGATATGGTGCTACTTTTTACGCACATGACCTTGACGGAGTCTTTTTTTTCCAGAATGCCGATGGCCAGTACATCTTCAACAACAACATCGAAAATCTTGGCAGCTCATTCTTAGGATATTCTGACTGGCTCAACAATCCACAAATCGGGCTGGAGACCTCCTTGGAAAATCCATTTGACATTCCATTTGATTACCTGGCCAACCCGGTGTACAATCCTGCCTTGGGTGATCAGACGTTTTTAGTTAACACAGACACTGCCAACTTCGGCTTTGAAGGAACCAGTCACGGTATTCCGATCAATGCCATGCTACACTACAACTTCAAGAAGTTTCGTATTGGCGGCGGCTATTCGTATGAAAGACAGTTTGTACGCCCCATGCAGCCGACCAATTTTAGTAGTCAGGTTCGCGATTACCAGCCCAATTTCAAATCAACCCGATTCACACGGTTGTACGGAATGGTCGGTTACAATTTCTACTCCTGGTGGTGGTACGATTTTGTTGCGGAACTAAACATTGGAAGAATTCGCTCGGGACCAAACCAGTTTAGCCGTGGTGCCATCACGCAGGGACTGTATTACAATTTTGGAATCAGCATTGAAAACAATTGGTCGGAGTATTTCAGAATCATCGTCAAGCCTAGCATCGATTTTAAGAACTACACACTCACCGTTCCGGATGGAGCAACGGTCAATCATCGGAACCCGACGTTCTTTGTGCAGTTCGGTGTGAGCATCAATATTCCGGATATTCGCAGGTCGCCAATGGGCAATGATCATACGCAATTAAAGCATGTGTACACGGACCCTAAAACAGGTAGAAGAGAGGAAGTACGTGGGCAGCCTATTTACAAGCGACAGAATCCAAAAATCGGCGAAAATCACCGCAGACCAAATCAGCATATGCCAAGCCGAAAAAATCGCGTAAAGTCCAAAAAACGCAACTAAAAAGCATCAATTTTTGCTATCTTGCGAGTTTATTTTTCAGGACCCAAAACAGGCTAAATGGCAGACGGAGATATTGAGAATTTATCATCCTCAGAAGAGAACATCATCCCAATAAATATAGAAGAAGAAATGCGTGGCGCATACATCGATTATTCGATGAGCGTGATCATTTCCAGAGCATTACCAGACGTACGAGATGGCTTAAAACCTGTTCATAGAAGAATACTCTATGGCATGGACGAACTTGGTGTCAATTACAATAAAGCATACAAGAAGTGTGCGAGAATTGTAGGAGACGTACTTGGTAAATATCACCCACATGGAGATACTGCAGTGTATGACACCATGGTGCGTATGGCGCAAGAGTGGTCAATGCGCTATCCCTTGGTGGATGGTCAGGGTAACTTCGGTTCGGTAGATGGGGATTCGCCTGCTGCCATGCGTTACACAGAGGCTAGGCTTAGACGAATTTCAGAGGAACTACTTGCTGATATTCGAAAGAATACTGTAGACTATGCGCCTAACTACGATGATAGTACTGAGGAGCCGAGTGTATTGCCATCTAAAATTCCTAATCTTCTAGTCAACGGAGCAAGTGGTATCGCTGTAGGGATGGCCACCAATATGGCACCACACAACCTTACAGAGGTAGTGAATGGCGTTGTAGCCTACATTGATGACAATGATATTTCCATTCAAGACCTGATGCAGCATGTAACCGCCCCTGATTTTCCAACAGGAGCAACGATTTATGGATATCAGGGAGTGAGGGCTGCTTACGAAACGGGTCGTGGAAGGGTAGTGCTACGTGCAAAAGCGGAGTTCGACACGACCAAGACAGGTAGGGAGCAAATCATTGTTACGGAGATCCCTTACCAAGTGAATAAGGCGAGCATGATCGAAAAGACAGCTGCTTTAATCAACGATAAGAAAATTGAAGGAATCTCCGACATCAGAGATGAGTCCGATAAGGCTGGGATGCGGGTCGTTTATGATCTCAAAAAAGATGCGATTCCAAACATTGTACTAAACAATCTTTACAAGCAGACTCAGCTACAGTCCTCTTTTAGTGTGAACAATGTGGCACTTGTAAAAGGTAGACCTAAAACCCTTAATCTCAAGGAATTAATTGTCCATTTTGTGGAGCACCGTCATGAAGTGGTGGTGAGAAGGACGCAGTATGAGCTGGACGAGGCGGAGCGCAGAGCACATATCCTGGAGGGGTATTTAATTGCCCTTGACAATCTGGATGAGGTGATCAATTTGATACGTTCTTCCAAAGATCCGGACGAAGCAAGAGAAGGTTTGATGACCAAGTTTGCGCTAACGGAGATTCAAGCCAAAGCAATCCTCGACATGAGATTGCAACGACTTACCGGACTGGAGCGAGATAAAATTCAGAAGGAATACGAGGAAATCAAGCAACTCATTGAAAAGCTGAACGAGATTCTTTCCAATGAAGAATTGCGAATGAGTATCATCAAGGAAGAGCTGGAGGAGATGAAGGAGCGATATGGGGATGAACGCCGATCCAACATAGAGCACAGTGCTGATGAGTTTACTGCAGAGGATATGATCCCGGATGAAGACATGGTGATCACCATCTCGCATCAAGGATATATCAAGCGCACGCCGCTTGTTGAATACCGAACGCAAGGTCGGGGTGGAGTAGGGAGTAGGGCCGCTACTTCTAAAGACGATGACTTCACAGAGCATTTGTTCATCGCATCTGCACACAACTACCTACTCATCTTTACGGAGTTTGGAAAAGTCTATTGGATCAAAGTTTGGGAACTGCCTGAGGGTAGTAAGGCAGCCAAAGGCCGACCTATTCAAAATTTAATCAATATTGAATCAGAAGACAGAGTCCGATCGGTCATTAATGTTAAGACCTTAGAAGATCCTGATTACATCAATAACAACTTCCTGGTGATGTGCACGCAGAGAGGCACGATCAAGAAGACCTCATTGGAAGCATACAGCCGACCTAGAAGGAATGGAATCAATGCTATCACGATCAATGAAGGAGATATTTTGTTACAAGCTCGTCTTACCAACGGCGATAGT
>CAZQJU010000101.1:0-14158 GCA_964593185.1 uncultured Roseivirgaceae bacterium | reverse complement strand
TTTGCCTTCATAGGTTAATTGATTGATTAAATAGATTAGTGTAACTAAGGTAATGCAATAATATTACTTGACCCGCTCCATGTAAGAGCCATCAGCAGTGTTGATTTTTACGAGTTCACCTTCATTGATGAATAAGGGAACTTGGATCGTCGCACCTGTTTCAACCTCTGCATTTTTGGTCGCGTTTGTCGCGGTATTCCCCTTTACACCTGGTTCGGCAAAGGTGATTTTCAAAACAACATGTTGTGGCAATTCGCAGCCTAGGATTTTCTCTTCTTCTGCGTGAAATAAAATTTCTACTTCTTGCCCGTCTTTCAAGAATTTAGGTGCGTTGATTAAATCTTCTTCGACAGAAATTTGCTCATACGTACCCGTATCCATAAAGTGATAGCCAAGATCATCCTGATAGAGGTATTGGTAGGACCTTCGTTCTACCCGAGCTGTCGTTATCTTATGACCCGCAGAAAAGGTATTATCAATCACTTTCCCGGTGGTAATGCTTTTTAGCTTGGTTCGTACAAACGCAGGCCCTTTTCCGGGCTTCACATGCTGGAATTCCACCACACTGAAAAGGTCGTGATTGAACTCAATTACTAAGCCATTTTTAATGTCTGAAGTCGTTGCCATGTTTTACTGGATGTTGTTTGATTTTGGTTTTATTTGGACTTAAGCTGGTTTACTGTGTTATACTGATTTAGGAAGGATCGTACGCCCATTTCAACCAAATCGCTCCCCAGGTAAATCCTCCACCAAAAGAAGCGAGAATAAGGTTATCTCCCTTCTTCAATTGAGATTCGTAATCCCAGAGACAAAGAGGAATAGTACCGCTGGTGGTATTTCCATACCGCTGGATATTCAGCATTACTTTCTCCTGGGTGACTCCCATGCGGTTTGCAGTGGCGTCAATGATTCGTTTGTTTGCCTGATGGGGAACAAGCCAAGCTACATCATCACTTGTGAGATTGTTTCGCTCCATTACCTGAGCCGCCACATCAGCCATATTTTTCACGGCAAATTTGAAGACCATCGATCCTTCTTGATACGCGAAGTGTTCTCGATTCTGGACCGTTTCCGCAGTTGCAGGTCTTCGGCTTCCTCCTGCTTTCATGTGTAGGTAAGGTTCACCTGATCCGTCCGATTGGAGGACAAAATCTTTTACGCCAAAATCCTCAGTAGTTGGTTCCAGCATCACAGCGCCAGCTCCATCCCCAAAGATGATGCAGGTCGCGCGATCTGTGTAGTCTATGATCGAAGACATTTTGTCTGCACCGATCACCACCACTTTCTTGTATTTTCCAGTTTCAATGAACTGTGAACCGGTGGAAAGCCCATACAGGAATCCGGAGCAGGCAGCTTGTAGATCGAATCCAAACGCATTTGAAGCGCCTATTTTATCTCCGATGATGTTGGCTGTAGCAGGAAAAACCATATCAGGTGTTGTGGTACAACAAATGATGAGGTCCACTTCCTCGGGTTTTGTGTTGGTCTTTTGCAGTAAGCCCTCTACAGCCTTGACGGCCATGACGGATGTCCCTTGGTTCTCGCCTTTCAGTATGTGCCGTTCCTTGATGCCTGTCCTCGTGACGATCCATTCGTCATTGGTATCTACCATCTTTTCGAGATCCTGATTCGTCAGGATGTCTTCCGGTACATACCCGTTGACGCCTGTAACTGCGGCTTGAATTTTGGACATTAGTGTTAGCTTATGCTAATACTTCTTTCTCCATCACCACTTTACCCTTGTAGTAAAGCTTGCCTTCATGCCAAAATGCACGATGGGGAAGGTGCGCTTCGCCTGTGGTAGGGCAAATCACAAAGCTCTTTGGGGTTGCTTTATAATGTGTTCTTCTTTTGTCCCTTCTGGTTTTTGAAATCTTTCGTTTTGGATGCGCCATCTCTCTCTTTTCTTATTTGCTATTTTAATTTTTTTAGTGCGTTCCATCTCGGGTCTACACTTTCTTCTTTCTGTTCCTCTTTTTCGGAAGAAAAAATCAGTTCGTCAGCCTCATTTTCATCTTGATAATTTGGATGAATCTTCTTCATCGGAATCTCAAGATGTATGATTTCAAACAGATACAATGCAATATTAAGCTCCTGGGTTCCTTTCGTGATCACATACACGTCTTCACTTAGTTCCTTCTCTTCGTCCCCGTATTTATAAATCAACTCCTTCGTTGTGTGAAAGGGGTGATTGAAAAGCTCCAGGCTTCTATCACATTCTAGCTCCAATGATCCAGTTACATCAAAATGCAACGTAATCATGGAATCCGTTTTATTCATCTCAACTTTACAAGTGCCTTTGCCCTTGCTTAAGAGGCTGTTTTCGAATGCTTCAAAAAACAATTGATCGAAGCTAAAATCGAACTCGTGAGTGCCGTTTTTAAGACCAAAAATTTCAATTTTATAATCTCGAAAATCTTTCATAACACTCACCTCCCGTTAAAGAAGCGCAAATTTAGATAGTTTCCGTTTCTTAGAAAAGAATCGATTGTTTTTATTCTGGATGATCAAATCGATCCTCATTTCGGTTTCGAGCCACATCGTTTGCAAGGTAAAGTGCATTTCGAAAGGAAGTCTCGTCAGCCTCGAAGTTCGCCGCGATTCCAAAGGCTGTGCCATGGTCGGGGCTAGTCCTCACAAAAGGCAGTCCCGCGGTGAAATTAACCCCTTCTTCAAAGGCCAACGTTTTAAAGGGAATAAGTCCTTGATCGTGGTACATTGCGAGAATGCCATCAAATTGCTTAAAACTCCCTTGTCCAAAAAATCCATCCGAAGGGAAGGGTCCCATGATAAGGTGATTCTCTTTCTTGAGTTCTTTAATGACGGGAATGATGACCTCTTCTTCTTCCGAGCCGAGCAGCCCATTTTCACCTGCATGAGGATTGAGCCCCATTACGGCAACCCTTGGTTTCTTAATCGCAAAATCCTTTTGCAGACTCTTTATAAGTAGTTTGAGTTTGGTCTTAAGGCGTTCTTTGGTTACGTAATGACTGACTTCTGAGAGCGGAATATGACCGCTGACCACACCCACACGAAGCGTATTGCTAACGAGAAACATTAAACTTTCTGTGGCTCCAGCCTCTTGCGTCAAATACTCCGTATGACCGGGGAAACTAAATTCTTCAGATTGGACCAGTTCCTTGCTTAAGGGGGCTGTAGCCATTGCGTCCAGTTGACCTACCTTCAAGTCCTCAACAGCTGCTTGCAGTGATTTTACCGCATAGGCACCTCCTTGTTTGTTTGGTTCGCCCGGGCGAATTTCGAAAGATTCATTCCAGACATTGATGACATTGATCTTTCGAGGCACCACCTTGCCAATATCAGGTATTTGTTGGTAGTTAAAGTTGTCAAGGTTCATTGCTTTCCTGTAGAAGGAGATCACTTTTCCCGATCCATAGATGACTGGTGTAAACTGCTTTAGGATTCGGTTGTCCCGCAAGGACTTGAGAATTACCTCAGGCCCAATACCATTGATGTCACCCATTGTGATCCCAATCAATGGATTCTCTTTCTTGTTGGTAGTTTCCCTCATAGGACTTTACTTTTAACAAAATTGAATTTAATACGCTGTTACAAGTTGGCAAGAGTAAAACCCAAAAAACATTTAGGTCAGCACTTTCTCACAGATCAAAACATTGCATTAAAGATTGTTGATGCCCTGTCCGCCGATCTAAATCATCAATTGATTGAAATTGGCCCCGGCACAGGAGTTTTAACAAAATTCTTACTGGACAGGTTTCCGAATTTTTTGGCGTTGGATGTGGACGAAGAGTCGATCCTCTACCTCAAAAGAGAGTATCCTTCGCACTCGGATAAATTTCAATTGAAAGACTATTTGACTTTAAACCTTGCCAGTGAGACAATTAGCATCATTGGAAATTTTCCGTACAACATTTCTTCTCAGATCTTTTTCAAGATTTGGGATGACCGAGCGAATGTAGATCAGGTTGTCTGTATGATTCAAAAGGAAGTGGCCGATCGTATTTGCGCAGGTCATGGAAACAAGACCTATGGTATTTTGAGCGTTTTGCTTCAGGCATTTTTTGATATTGAATATTTGTTCAAGGTTGCTCCCGGTGTTTTCAACCCACCTCCGAAAGTCCAATCGGCAGTAATTAGGTTAAAAAGGAATGAAACCGACCACTTGGATTGTGATGAAGATAATTTCAAGAAATTGGTAAAAATGGCTTTTGGCCAGCGGCGGAAGACCTTGCGTAACGCGCTTAAAGGTCTAAATTTGTCGAGCTCCGAAGGTATGGAGGAGCTCCTAAGCAAAAGGGCTGAACAGCTTACTGTTGCTGAGTTTATAACGCTAACATCCAAAATGATCGTCTGATGGAGGAAGCCCTAATTTTTGAGTTATCAGTTGAGTTTAAGGAGCGATTTCAGCAAGCACTTCAATTGAAGGATAGTGCCTTTGTAAAGGAGAGTCTCAGTGGGATCAATCCCGCAGACATTTCAGCACTCTTGGATGAATTTACACCTGAAGAATGCCGATATGTATTTGGCTTACTTCCTAAGGAGGTAGGCGCAGATATATTGGAGGATTTGGAGGGAGATGTACGCGAAGATTTCATCAAAGAATTCAGTGTGAGTGAGTTGGCTTCGTACATTGAAATCATGGATTCGGATGACGGCACAGACATTCTTTACGAGATGTCAGTGCAAGACAGAAACGAAGTGATTCGTCAGATCGAAGATGAAGAGAAGGCTTCTCACTTAATGGAACTACTAGAGTATGACGAGGACGTAGCAGGTGGCCTAATGGCAAAGGAGTTGATCAAGGCCAATCTTAACTGGAACATATTGCAATGCATTGAAGAGATCCGAAAGCAAGCCGAAAACATTGAAAAAATCTACTCTGTATATGTCGTAGACGATCGAGAGAATCTTTTGGGAAAGGTAGGGGTAAAGAAGTTGATTCTTGCGAAGTCTGCTTCAAAAGTAGCGGATGTCTATGATCAGGAGTTGACCTCCGTTGAGACCTCTACGAGCGAAGAAGAGGTCATTGATATCATGCAGAAATATGATTTGGAAGCTGTGCCCGTGGTCAATGCCCGAGGGAAGCTTGTTGGAAGGATCACCATTGATGACGTGATTGATGTGATGCGCGAAAATGCAGAAGAAGAGCGTCAGCTAATGACAGGAGTAAGCTCAGATGTGGAGGAAGATGATTCTGTATGGAAAATTTCCCGGGCGCGACTTCCCTGGTTGATTATTGGGATGGCAGGAGGCTTAGTCGGTGCACAGTTCATGGGGTTCTTTAAAGAAGAAATCATCATAGTGCCAGCGTTAGCATTTTTCATTCCCCTGATCACAGCTTCGGGGGGTAACGTGGGCATACAGTCTTCGGCTATCGTGGTTCAAAGTCTGGCGAATCCGAACGTGTTTGCAGATAGCATGCTGAGAAGATTATTGAAGGTCTTCATGGTGGCCATCGTAAATGGAGCAATCCTGTCCTTAATGGTTTTTGGTTCCGTTATTCTGTTTATGAAAGAGCAGGCCTTGGCAGCTACCGTAGCGATTGCACTCTTTTCCGTCGTGTTGCTTGCTTCTTTTATGGGAACCATTACTCCTTTGTTATTGAATAGATTCGGAATAAATCCGGCATTGGCTTCCGGTCCTTTCATCACCACTACGAACGATTTACTGGGTTTAGCTGTCTATTTCTCGATAGCCCACTTACTGTACAGTTTATGAACAAAAATAATAGGGTGCTTATCGTAGATGATATGCACGAGAGCATCCTGCCACTTTTGAAAAATGATGGCTATGATCCGGTATATCTTCCGGTCATAACACGAAAAGAAATACTTGAGATTGTCGACCAATTTATGGGGTTGATTATCCGAAGCAAAACAAACGTTGATCAAGAGTTGATCGACAGTGCTTCAAATCTTCGGTTCGTGGCTCGGGCAGGGGCTGGGATAGACAAGTTGGATGAGGCTTATCTTGATGCTAAAGGCATTAAAATCATCAATGCCCCGGAGGGAAATCGAGACGCACTCGCGGAACATACGCTAGGAATCTTGCTATCCGTGCTACATCGATTGATTGTTTCGTTCGATCAGGTAAAAGAAGGTATTTGGGATCGTGAAGGAAACCGAGGGATAGAACTGAAAAGCAAAGTGGTAGGGATCTATGGAGTAGGGTACATGGGCAAAGCCTTTGCGAGTAAACTGTCCGGTATGCAATGCGAGGTTATTGGTTATGACAAATACAACGATGATTTTGAGGATGAGACGATCAAGAGCGTTTCACTTTCGGAATTGATGGAGCGCACAGAGATTCTGAGTATTCATATTCCATTGACAGGTGAGACAAACCAACTATTTGATGCGGCCTATCTTGAACGGTTTGAGAATTTGAAGATTCTAGTCAATACTTCGCGTGGAGGTGTACTTAAGACCGAAGCGCTGGTAGCTATGCTTGAAGAGGGTAGGCTTTATGGTGCAGCTTTGGATGTACTGGAAAACGAAAAACCAACCACTTACAGCGATCAAGAACGGGCTTTAAATGAAAAACTGGTAACACATCCGAATACGATCGTTACTCCGCATGTTGGGGGTTGGACCTATGAATCGTACCGAAGAATTAATGAAGTGATCGTTGGTAAGTTAAGAAGCGCTTTTCCAAATTGAGGCTTGCTTTATAAGGGTAAATTGTTTTTATATTTGCACCTTTAATATGATTACAACAAGAAACGGCTTCAGTCTTGAGGCCGTTCTTTTTTGTTTAAAGGGGTTAGCTAGATGGCAGTAAATTATTATACAAAAGATGGTCTTCAGAAATTAAAGGACGAGTTGACGGAACTGAAGACTAAAGGTAGAGCGGACATGGCCAAGCAGATTGCGGAGGCCAGAGATAAAGGAGATTTGAGCGAAAATGCGGAGTATGACGCTGCAAAAGAGGCGCAAGGCCTTCTTGAACTGAAAATCTCAAAACTGGAAACGGTTGTGGGCAATGCGCGAATCATTGACGAGTCAGCCGTTGATACATCAAAAGTGTCCATTCTTTCTTCCGTTAAGATTAAGAATAGGAAAAACAAGATGGAGGTCACGTATCAACTGGTTGCTGAAGAAGAAGCAGATCTCAAAAGCGGGAAAATTTCTGTACAGTCTCCAATAGGGAAAGGGCTGCTAGGTAAGAAGAAGGGTGACACGGCTACGATCAAAGTTCCAGCCGGTGACATGGAATTTGAAATACTAGACATTTCCATTTAATGGCTACCATCTTTACAAAGATTATCAATCGCGAGATTCCCGGGTACGTCGTCGCAGAAGACGACCAATACATTGCGTTCCTCGACATCAATCCATTGAAAGAAGGACATACTCTGGTGGTCCCCAAAGTAGAGGTAGATTACGTTTTTGATTTAGATCATCAGACACTTGCAGGGCTATTTTCATTTGCCAAACGAGTTGCCAAAGCCATTGAGGCCGTGGTAGAATGTAGTCGTGTCGGAGTGACAGTCATTGGTCTGGAAGTACCGCATGCGCATGTACATTTGATTCCAATCAATTCCATGGATGATATGAATTTTGCCAATATGAAACTTTCCTTCGCTAAAGAAGAGATGGAGGACATGGCCAAGAAGATCAACCAGAACTTTTCCTAGGCTATTTTAATCGGCTAGGATTCTCAGAGATAAAGGATTTCCAGCTCTTGCTTCCTTTTGTAGAATTCCCTCCCAGACTGAAAGAAAAATGATGGCAGACGGCTACTGCCAATGCATCGGTAGCGTCCATAAGTTTGGGTGCGTCATCAAATTTTAGTAAGCTCTGGATCATGGAGGCAACCTGTTCCTTGGAAGCGTTACCATTTCCCGTCACCGATTGCTTTACTTTTTTTGGTGCGTATTCATTAATCGGAATCTCTTTATTCAGGGCTGCTGCCATTGCAACTCCTTGAGCTCTTCCCAGCTTTAACATGGATTGAACGTTCTTTCCATAAAAGGGTGCCTCCAATGCAACCTCATCTGGCACGTACTCCACAATCAACTCCGTGATACGCTGGTAAATTTTCTTGAGCTTCAGTTCGTGATTTTTGTACTTACTAAGATGAATCACGCCAAATTGAATAAGCTTTATCTGTTGCCCTTTGCAATGGATCAACCCGTATCCCATTACATTCGTGCCGGGATCAATACCAAGAATAATCTTCTCCTTCAAAACTGTTATGCAAATTAAGGATTACTACCTAAAACACGCGCCTTCCTTTTGGAAAGCCGCTGGCGTAGTGGTTGCAGGATTGGCTTTACTACTAGTGTATAAACGCTTTGCCGCTGAGCATACCAACTTGACTGCGGTTGTGTGGCCAAAGTCCTCGTTCCTTACCATCGGGATAGTGACGGCATTGATGCTGGTCAATTGGTCATTGGAAGCCTGGAGATGGCGTATTTCAGTTCGCGTTTTTGAGCGCGTGACATTTTTGCAAAGCCTCCGAACGGTATTAGCTGGACTTGCATTGAATTGGGTTTTGCCGCTGACCTCGGGTGATGCCCTCTCAAGAGTGATCGAGCGTACGGATAAGTATAAAGCTGCTACAGCAATGGTACTCAACCGTGCGATTATGTTGTTACTAACCTGCCTGTTTGGACTGGTTTCGGTGATGTACTACAGCAAAGCTAGCGTTGAGATCAATCTACTTCTTCCGTCAATTTTGATGGTGATGCTCGTGCTTTTTTTTCTTTTCCGACGATACCTCGGACAGTTTCTTTCGTACTTCACTCAAATTCGAAAGCGTGTACTGTTGGGAATCGTCGGAATTTCCTTGCTACGATATGCAGTTTTTGTCTTCCAATTCTTTTTGCTGCTCCAATTGTTTTTACCTGAGCTGTCCGCACCGTATTTATTGCTGGGTATTGGATGGATATTTTTTTTTCGATCGATTTTGCCGTCAATTTTTGGTGGTTTTGGGGTAAGAGAGGCGTCAGGGTTGATCTTTTTTAGTGAGCTAGATCCAGCAGCGGTGGTCTTTCCGATATTCATCATATGGATAATTAACTCAGCCATTCCCACCGTTTTTGGGGCTCTGTCTATTTGGAGGCTGAGGGTAGCTTCAGATAAATGAATTAGAACTATCATTGTCCGATGACGATTCTCTTCATGCTTTTTTCTGTGCTTTATGTGGTTTTCTACCTCAGTTTAGCCATTGGCTGGAGCCACGTAAAGACCTCGAGTCAGCGAAGTGCGCAAGCGAATTTTTCCATAATCATTCCAGTTCGGAATGAGGAAAACGTAATCGAAAAACTTTTGACCAGTCTGGAATACCAGGAATACGATAAGCAAAAGTATGAAGTGATTATAGTAGATGACTTTTCTGAAGATGACACCGTTACTGTTGTCACAAGACTTAGAGCGCAATTTAGTATGAATCTGCGCCTGCTCTCACTGAGGGATGCAGGTCATACGGGTAAAAAGACCGCCTTGACTAAAGGTATCGAGGCCGCAAAATACGATTTTGTTCTGACCACAGACGCAGACTGTCAAATGGGTCCGTTTTGGCTGGCGAGTTTTTCGGAAAATGCGGTTACCAGCAAATTTATAGCAGGTCCAGTCGCGTTGAAGGGTTCAGGTCTTTTTGCAGAAATGCAACAGGCCGAATTTGCAGGGCTGATTGGTTTTGGAGCTGTGACAATGATGAACAACAATCCTAGCATGTGCAGTGGTGCGAATTTGGGCTTTGCGAAGGAGGCATTCACGCGAGTGGGAGGGTATACGGATAACCTAGAAATCCCTTCTGGTGATGATGAATTTTTGCTTTATAGCATTGCCCGTAAATACCCGGACGACGTGCTTTTCTTAAAAAACAAATCGGCCATTGTGGTAACGGAGGCTCATTCAAAGTTGGCTGGATTCATTAATCAACGAACCAGATGGACCAGTAAATGGAAGTATCACCGAAACCACAAGCACAGAATCACCGCCGTTTTATTTTTCATCGACAATTGTATTTTTTTAGGGGCTTTCTTGTTGTGTCTCACAAGCCGATTGCCCGTAGGTGTTTTTTTGCCACTGACGCTCTTGCGTTGGCTTGCGGTATTCTTTTACATCATCCCCATTAAAGGTTTTTTAGGTCATGGTCGTAACCTGGTTGGAACGCTACTCATGCAAATAATTTACCCGTTTCATATTTTATTCATGGGGCTGAATTCTATATTTGGCAGATATACGTGGAAAGGGAGAAAATACTAAGTTCAAGCTTCAGAACAGTGCCGGAGCTTAGTTTTGCATCTCTTCGCACTATTTAGCTACAGTTATCGAGGGTTCAAATAACGACCCCTTGCAGGCTGTTGATGAGACAAAACATCGGGATTTGGTAAAGCGTATGCCAATATTGTCGGAAGCAAAATGCGTAATGAAGATTAAAAAAAAGTCATGTTTTGGTGACCTTCATCTACGCAAAATGCTACTACGAACGATACCTATATGAAGGACAGCTCTATAGATTTAAAAGATTTACAACTCAACGCCTTGCTGGAGGTCACGCAAGCAGTCAATAACAATCTGGCTGAGGAAGATCTTTTACGCATCTACCGCTTTACATTATTAGCTGATTTAAAAGTTGAAAAACTTGCACTGTTTACTGAATCCGAAAACGCCTGGACCTGTAAGGCGCATTTTGGCGTGAAGAGCTCGTGTACCGAAGCCGCACTTCCAAAAGCGTACAAAGCACTGAAAACAGAAATGGAAGTAAGTGACGTGGATTTTCACGAATTCCAGACTGTGTTCCCGGTACACCATAAAGAAAAACTGTTGGCGGTTGTTTTTGTCAAATATGGTGTGCAAGAGACAAATCAGAATAGGTTTCTAAATGCACTGACCAATATCATCCTGGTAGCCATTGAGAATAAGAAATTGGCTCGGAAGCAGGTGGAGCAAGAGGCGTATCGCCGCGAATTAGAGATTGCGAAGAAAGTGCAGAACTTCCTGTTTCCGAAAGAACTTCCTAAAGTAGAACGTTTACAGTTGGAGGCTTTTTATTTACCGCATCAAGACGTAGGAGGGGATTACTATGACTACATACAAATTGATGAGAATAAGTTTTTGATCTGCATTGCAGATGTATCTGGAAAAGGGGTTCCGGCAGCCTTGCTGATGTCCAATTTTCAAGCCTCACTCAGAGCATTGGTACGCCAAACCTTAAGTTTGGATGAGATTGTAAAGGAGTTAAACATCACAACATATAACAGTGGGAATGCAGAGAACTTTATTACGTTTTTTGCTGCCATCTACGACTTCGGAGAAAGGTCTTTACAGTATATCAATTGTGGACACAATGAAATCATCCTGAAGTCAAATGGAGAACTAAAGCTACTTAACGAAGGAACCACCATTTTGGGAATGATAAACCCATTGCCATTTATAAACGCTGGAAAACTGGAAGACATCGGTAACTTTTTCATTTTTGCTTATACCGATGGCTTAACGGAAACCTTTAACGAGCATGATGAGGCATTTGAGTTTGAAAGACTACAAAAAATCATCGAGGAGTACGATAATGAGGATTTAAATCTCTTGCAATCCAAGATTTTGTCAGCTTTGAATGAGTTCAAGGGAGCCCGTGATTTTCATGATGACATCACAATGTTGTCTTGTAAGGTTCAAAATGAATGACCCGTTTTTACAAAACACCTTACTTAGTTAAGAAGGCGTATCCATCTCTTCATTGGAACACAAACGTGGGGGATACGGTACATTTGACATTTGATGATGGTCCTGACTTGACTGTCACACCTTGGGTCTTAGATCAACTTGATCGGGTGGGTGCGAAGGCTACATTTTTTTGTATTGGAAAAAAGGTGATTGAGCACAGGGATTTGATAAGAGGAATGATGGAAACAGGTCACCGCATCGCTAATCACACCCATGATCACCTGAAAGGGACTCAGACGTCAGCTTCAGCATACGTTGCAAATGTTGCCAAGTGCGCAAAAGAGCTGGAGCGCTTAGGTAGCCAAAATAAGCTATTCAGACCGCCTTACGGTAAAATTAAGCGCAGCCAAATTCAACGTTTGAAAGGGATGAAGGTCGTTATGTGGAGTCATTTGTCTTACGACTTCGATCAGAAGGTAAACGTGAAGAAGTCAATCGCAGCGCTAAAAAGAGCCAAGGGTGGTAGTATTGTTGTTTTCCACGATAGCCAAAAGGCTTTTAGCAACTTAAAGCTTATTTTGCCTGAGGTGTTGGCCCACTATGATCAGAACGGATTAAAGATGAAAACACTTAGCTGATGATTGACTCACATGCACATATTTACCTGGAAGACTTCAAGGGAGATCTGGAAGAAGTAGTGTCCAGGGCACTAACGTCAGGTGTGGAGAAAATACTCATGCCCAACATTGATGTAGATTCGATCGAGGCAATGCTTGAAGTAGAGGCAAAGTACCCCCAAGTATGTTTTCCAATGATGGGCCTCCATCCATGTTCAGTCAAGGAGGATTTTCGTGCCCAGTTGGAAGTCGTAGAACAATGGTTTGAAAGAAGAGCGTTCTTGGCAGTGGGCGAAATTGGGACGGATCTCTATTGGGATAAGACATTTTGGAAGGAGCAGCAGCAGGCTTTTCATTTCCAATGCCGATTGGCCCTTTCTAAGAACCTGCCAGTGGTTATTCACTGTAGAAATAGCCTTGATGAGACCATCGCCATGGTAGGTGAGCACGTTGGCAACGGATTGCGAGGTGTTTTTCATTGTTTTACAGGAACAGTGGAGCAAGCCCATCAAATCACGGAAATGGGGTTTTATGTGGGGTTGGGAGGGGTGTCCACGTTCAAAAATGCTGGTATGGACAAGGTTGTCCCTCATATAGATTCATCCAAGATCATCCTGGAGACGGATGCGCCGTATCTGACGCCTGCTCCCTACAGAGGTAAAAGAAATGAGCCTGCATATGTTACCTTCGTAGCTGAGAAGGTGGCGTCCTATCTCGAACTAAGCAAGTCGTCGTTGGTTGAGTTAACGGTGACCAACACAAACGAACTGTTTTTCGGCAACAACTCAAACCACTAAAAACACCCCAACGTTGAACTATAAGATTGTAAATATTACGGACTCGGGTAATCAGTCCGTATTGATCATATACACAGGCGGTACATTCGGAATGGTACAGGATGAGAGCGGGTCGTTGGCCCCATTCAATTTTGGCAAAGCGGTGGACCGCATTCCTGTCTTGAAAAGCCTCGGATTGAAGCTCACCGTAATTTCATTTCCCGTACCAATAGATTCTTCCAATATTGCTTTGGGAGATTGGCGTAACATGGCCTATATCATCGAAGAAAACTATTCTCAATACGATGGTTTTGTCATCCTTCACGGGACCGATACCATGGCATATTCTTCCTCGATGCTGAGTTTTATGTTAAAGGGCCTAAACAAACCTGTCATTTTTACGGGAGCTCAGATTCCAATTGGCTCCCCTAGGTCGGATGCAAGGGAAAATCTTATTGCTGCATTGGAGATTGCGTCCACGTTTAGGGACGGAAAGCCGATCGTGCACGAAGTCTGTTTGTATTTCAATTACTTGCTGCTCAGAGGAAACCGAGCACAGAAAATAAGGAGTTCAACATTTGCAGCTTTTGAATCGGAAAACTACCCGCCACTGGCAGAAGTAGGCATTGACATAGAATTTAATGAGACGGCCTTGAGGCCTTTTTCCAATGAAGAGAACCTGAAAGTGTTGAGTGACATAAACCCAAATGTCTCCGTATTAAAAATATTTCCTGGAATTACCCCGGAAGTCGTCACTGCTGTTTTGCTCAATCCAACGACCAAGGGAATTGTACTTGAATCCTATGGATCAGGGAATACCATGAAAGTGGATTGGTTCCTGACCTGCATGCAGGAAGCGATCGAGGCTGGTAAAGTAATTCTCAATGTGAGTCAATGCATTGGCGGTAAAGTAATTCAAGGCAAATATGAGACCAGCAAGAAGCTAAATGAAATCGGGGTTTTAAGTGGCGGAGATATCACCACAGAGGCTGCTTTGACCAAACTAATGTTTGTTCTAGGTAGAGAAAAGAAGAAAAAGAAGATTGTCGAATTATTGACAACGCCTATGGCGGGCGAAATGGATGAATAGGTAGGAATATTCCACAAAAGCCCTTTTGATTAAGATTAAAACTTGCATAAAGGTATTTTTCATGATTTATTTGTAGCC